>JAISNF010000165.1 GCA_031276415.1 Planctomycetaceae bacterium | reverse complement strand
AACATTAACGGCAAAATAAACATTAGAAATGCGCAAGCCACTTTCTTGAGTTGAAAAACCAACTCGAAGAAAGTATCATGAGTTACCAATGTTGTTGCGAATTGTTCTTCTATTGGTTTGTCCCAAGTGGGACAACCTTTTTGTAACTCCGGCGAAACCGCTTGCTGTTCATTTTGAATCATATTTTGAAAACTCTCCTAATAAATTCAACATAAATTCCAAATTGCCGCCCCAATTGTTGCTTCGTTGCCCAATAAAAAATGAATTAAAACCGTTATCCTCTATCCTCTTGGAGCGGTGAAACCGATTTCGACCGCCATTGGACCGAAATCGGTTTGAAAGGGAATTGTAATTGGTTGGCAATTCTCTGGAAACCGTAACTCCGTATCCGAGCCGTTAATAACATTGGGTAAACTCAAACTGAGTTTGTATTCTTCTAATTGGGCTTTGGCATTACCGGCGATCACATTTGTTAGTTCTCCCACCGCATCGAACACATCGGAATTCAACTCTTTACATTCTTCCATGAGCATTGCCGAAGCACTTTTGAGAGCCAGTTCTTTCGACATTGTGAGAACTACCGTTCCCGCAACAACCCCCGAAAGACCAATAATTCCGCTAATCGGAAAAAGCGTTTGCGGATTCTTTTTTAATTGGGGAGCTTCCCGTGTTACTTTGCAACCAACCATTGTTTCCAGTGTTTTGGTCACGGCAATAATAAACGGATTAATAAATTCAACACGAACTGCTAAAGATGACATAATGTTAAAAATCGAATTGAAATTTTCCTAAAAATGAATGATTGCACTCCTCAGCAACCAACCAGAATATGACATAAGATAAACGATGATACCCCAAAATGCAACAGGTCTCAAAAACAATTTATCACTAATTTCGGTCAAAAATAAATTTTCGAAATATTATGAATTTACAATTTTTTTAGGCAGTCAATGCAGTCTTTCAAAATTTTATTCCAATTATTGCCAAAACATTCTTCAAAATCTTGAACCCGAATTGCCTCCGAATCTTCGGAGAGAATGGTTTTTTCTTGCATTTTTTTCAGATAAGCCGCAAATTCTTTGGGACGGCGTTTGATAAGATAATAAGTTAATCCCCACGCAGTTGCATAACTGTTTGCCGCAGTTGCGGCATTGTTAAACGGGGTGTCGCTTCGGATAATTGTTTGCAATGGTTCGGTTGGATTTTGTTGCAGATAAATTTTTAACGTATTCAAACGCCGAAAGTTTGGTTTTGGTGTCCGGCTCCAACCGACTCGTTTTCCCGAATCCGGTACTTCATGGAATACGGCAAGCCCTTCACAAAGCCACAGCGGATTTGGCGCAAACCGCGTATGCATTCCACAACTAAATCCCACTAAATGAACCGCCTCATGTATCACCGCTGAAATATTATTTGCCGCATTGGGCTGGTTCAAAAACACCTGAATATCCCGCGATGACGCACGATCTTTGTCCCCTTCGCGGTACGTTTCCAAACCCGAAAGATCACACATCACAACCCGATTCGAAGACTTATTGTAATACGCACACTGACCACGCATCAACTGAAATCCTTCCGATTTCGCATAAAACAAAAATTTGGACGGATTTGAAAGAACAATCGCAACCATCGGATATTCAGGCAACGACAAAATTATTCCTTGCTCTTTCCAAAAACTACAATAACCGGCGTACAGTTTTTCCAGAAGTTGACCGTACCATTGCGCAAAACCTAACGATGTCGTGTAAATCACGAAAAAATGATTTGTTTCAAGTACATAATAACCTTGTGATTCGGGAAATTCTTTCTTTAATCGTTCTGTGATTTCCTGTTGCGTGTAAGGTTTGAACAATTTTTCATCGGATGTTCGTGAAATAAGTAAATCGGGCGGTATAACAAAATAATGACCGTCCCGCGTCTCAAACGCCAAACCGTCTTGTGCTTCCAGTACAATCCGCCCTTCTTCTTTTCTAATTTTCCCATGTTCTCTAAACTCAACATAATCCAGAGCAAAGAGTGAACCAATCACCCAAAAAGAACACGAAAAAGAAAACATTCGCAAGAAAATGTAAAAATTCATCTTGGCAATAAATTGAAAAATTGTTATCGTTCACCAAACAGTTTTCTCAAACGCACTGAATAAAGGATGATGAAACCTAAAACAAACCGGTTTTATAAAAAGATGTTGGAATCGGTTTTTTTCCGCAACATCGTAAACAAACACCTTTTACAGTTAATAATAGTATATTATCGGCAATTAAGAAAAAAATGCAAATGACGATTGCGTTAAAATATTTTTTGTTGTTGTTTATCGGAACAATTTTATTGGTAATTTCCGGTTGTGCCGTTGACAACGAATTTATTGCGAAACTACCTCTTTTCGAAGCCAAAAGCGACAAGATTCCCGGTTTGGAAACGCCGGCGAAACGAAAAGAACTGATTTGGCTTAAAGGTCATAAAGGAGCAAGTGTTTCCGATACGGAAAAAGAGATTTTGGTTGCTCAGTTAATGGTTGAATACCGGACATCGCCTGATCCGAATTTACGGCGTGAAGCGGTTGATGCGATGGCAAAAATTCCGCATCCTAAACGCGACCAATATATGAAAGAAATTCTTGCCGATTCTGATCCGTTTGTTCGGATTTCGGCTTTGGAGGCTTTGGGCAAAACTTACAGTGGTACAAAAAAAGAACTTGCGATGCTTTTAATTGAAAATTCAAAAAAAGATACGGATAAAGATGTACGTTTGGCGGCGATTCGTCTTCTTGCCGATTCTTTTCCTAAACCGTCTCGAAAAATGGTTGCAACGGTTGTAACATTTGCGGAAACGTCTGATGAAATTGACACATTAATTGTTCAGGCTTTGGGCGAAGCCTTATACGACAAGGTTCCGGCGGTTCGTTATGAAGCGATGCAATCGCTTTACAAAGTTACCGGCAAAGATTACGGTAGTGATATTAATCGTTGGATTCAGTATGTCCAATATCGAAAAGGTGAAACAGAAAATCTGCCCAATGAACGCTCGTTTGCGGAAAAACTTCCGACGATTCAATTACCAATGTTCAAATAAACCGTAACCGTTCATGTACAATTTTAATAGTTTGCAAAATCTTTTTGATAATGCGAAATAATAAAACAGCTGCTAGGCAACACTTCGCCTGAACGGTTGCGCCGGTTGGTATTGTTTTCATTTCCGTCCGAAAACAGAGTCAACTGTCGGCGAGTACGCCGACCAATGGTGGGTGAAAGCCCTTCGGCGAAACATTGGTTACCTTTTGAATTTGTAATCATAAGGCAGGCGTCCATTCGCCGAAGGGACGCAACGGTTGATGATAATTAACCCTACCCCTTGGGTATAGGGCT
>JAISNF010000651.1 GCA_031276415.1 Planctomycetaceae bacterium | reverse complement strand
ATCTGCGAAAATTTGCGTAATCTGCGGGTTACATTGAGAATGATCTATGAAAAATAGGCGGGTTAAGATTGAAAAACAAATAGACTACTGAATAATTACGTTGCCTTTATTTATTGATTATTGCGGTTCCGGTCAGACCGCGAAGAGTTAATTCCTGCTGAAAATGGTAACGGCTTGTCGTTTGTAATCTTAACGTGGTTTGCGAAGTCCGCCCATTAGGAAAAAAAAGAATCGGAGCAGACCAATGATCAACCGAAATTGGTTGCGGTAATTGTCCGTTTTCGCCGGTTGTTGCTGTTGGTATTGTTGTTGCGGTTGGTATTGTTGTTGCGGTTGTTGTTTGCGGTTGTTTGGGAGCAAACACAATTGAGTTTGGCAACATCTTTTGGTAAATCCGATAGAAATCGGCGGCAGAATTTTCCGAATTTTCCAATTCTAATGAAATTGATTTCGTCGGATCTGAAAATGACTCTTGCAAAAGTTCGGCACCGACAGCAATAGCGTGCGAACCTTCACGGCTTTGTTCACGCTGATCGAATAGGTCTTTCGGTAAAATCTCGAAAATAGGACTATTGTATTGATAACGAAAAACAAGGGCTTTACCGGTTTTAATCGCATCAAGCCGTGTTTTGTAAAGCATATTCTGGAGGTATTGGGTGGTACTTTTCAATTGATTTTGAGCATGCAAACGCCTGATTCCTGAAAAACCAAGACCAAAAACGGCAACAATTAACCCAAGAACAATTAAAAGTTCCAGCAAAGTAAAACCGGTTTGGCGATCATTTCGGCAATAATAACGATGTTGGTTCGTAACCCAAACCGGCAATAAACCGGAAACTTCCGATAATACAGAAATTTCCGGTAATAATGTTGTGGAGATATTATTCGTGTTGAAATTAGTTTTCTTCGTATTTTTCGGGATATTCTTCATCGTATTCTTCTGGATATTCGTCAAGATATTCGTCTGGGTATTCTTCATGTTTTTCATAATGTTCCTCAAGTTCTTTGAGTTGCAATATGGCTTTGCGCGCTCGGTTGAGAAATAAATCTTTCTTTTCATCTTGTTCGAGCCACATCGGCGGTCCGAAAATAACACGGGAAAGCATTGGAACGGGAAGTGTTTTACCACGCGGCAAAATTCCATTCATATTGTTTAGATAAACCGGAATAAGTTCGAGATCGGGGCGTTTTTTGCAGAGGTGATAGAGTCCGCTTTTGAATTCACCGAGTTGACCGTCCGCAGAACGCCCGCCTTCGGGAAACAAAATCAAAGAATATTCATCTTTCATTTCGTCCATCATTACTTTGATAGGCGTATTTTTCAGGCTAACATTTTCACGTTCAATCAACACGGCATTGAGTAATTTCCGCGAAATATAACGCCGAATCGATCCGGCATCCCAATAATCTTGGGCGGCGACCATTCGGGTTTTTTCACGAATCTGGTGCGGCAATGCCGCCCAAATCACTAAAGCATCAAGATGACTTGTATGATTGGCAAAATAAACCCGTTGGCACAAATCCGGTTGTGATTCATACCAAAGAACAGTTGCCCCGCTCAACAAACGTGCAGTAAAAATTAAGGAGTTTTTAGCGAATTTATTGAAAAAATTCATTGTTATCAATCAAAAAAATAAACAATTATAACGATTACAATCAGGGAATTGATATTTCGGATTTAGGTGGAATTAACGGAATTAGCGGTAATTATTGGTAATTATCAGCAATTATTCAGGTGATTATTTATTACAAATTTCATACAAACCGGAACGGGTTAAGAAAAAAGGAAAACTTTTTTAAAATAAACGCTGTTGCCCCCTTGTCGCAATTGGATATTTGTGTAGGATATTATAGTTATGTTTTTGAGATTGTAGCTCAGTTGGTAGAGCAACGGACTTTTAATCCGTAGGTCTCGGGTTCGAGCCCCGACAATCTCAGTATATGGGGGTTGTTCCGTAGTGTCCAGCGGGTACCATCATTTTAAGCCCACATAATAATCCAACGTCTGGCGGAGTTTCTAAACGCCGTCCAGACTTTTTTCTTTCTCCTGAAAGAATATTCTATGATTCATTTGTAATTATTCAGCAACATTGGGGTAATTCAGAAATAATTGACTTTTGATCTAAAATAATTTTTTAAAATTAAATTTTCCTTTTCTGTGTTCTCGGTGGTTAAATAAAAAAACGGTTATTGTAAGTTGTCTATAAGTTATTTTTTGATTTCTTTTCGTAAAAAAATTCTTGCTAATCGTGCTTCTTCAAAATCGAGTTTGCCTTCCGACGCTTCCACCGCCGGTTTCAGAAATAAACTTTCACCGCTTGCACGAAACCATTTTTTGATTTGAGCCAACCGTTCCGGTACAAAAAATTGATCAACCGAAAGTTCCGCTCCGGATTCTCCAAGTTTTTCTAAATGACTAATAATCGTTCCGCGTGTCAGTTGACGCTCCGTAACAATTTCGTCAATCGTTTTGCCCTGATGAAGCAAACGATATGTTTCAAGAAATGAAGACGATAGAGTTGATTGGGACGATTGTGTCGATGTTTCAATATTCGGTTTAACCGGTTGATGATTTTGTTGCAATTTTAATTCGTCGGGATTTTGTTCGCAAAATTTATTGATGACTTCAAGAAACCGTTGACCGTAAGCCGCAAATTTGTGTTGCCCGACACCGTGAATTTGTTGCAATTCCTTTGCGTTACGCGGAAAATATCGTGCAATTTCATGAAGCGTCCGATCCGAAAACACAATGTAAGGCGGAACATTTTCCGCCCGCGCTAATTCCGTTCGGAGTTCACGGAGTTTAGCAAAAAGCGGTTTGGAAAACGGTTTCAGATCGTAGAACGGAATTTTTGCATCGGAAACACGGTTTGTCCTGGTTTCTGTTAAATTACGTTCAGGCGGTTTTCGCATCATAAATGTTTTTTGACCGCGCAAAATAGACCAAGCGGTTTCAGTCAGTTTCAAAACCGGACGCAACGGATCATCAATCACGACAATTTTTTGTGCAATTAACGCATCAATAACCGCACGCCAATAGTTTTTTGATTTATCTTTGCCAACGCCATAAGTCGGCAAGCGGTCATGTCCGAATTGCCTGATTTTTTCCGTGTTGGCACCGACCAGAATGTCCGCAAGATGAATTGCTCCAAATGATTCTTTTGTCCGGTAAATTGCCGAAAGGACTTTTTGTGCCGGAATTGTCGTTTCTTCCTGCTCTTCGGAATCAACACAAACATCACAACTATTACAATTTTGTACCGGAAAAGTTTCTCCGAAATATTTCAGTAACGAAATGCGTCGGCAATTATTTTGTTCCGCAAAACGCACCATTTGCCGAAGTTGTTCTTTGGCAATTTCACGGGCGTGTTCTTCTTCAATTTCGTCCACAAAATGTAATTGTTGCGCAATATCCTGACGTCCGAAAAACAAAAGACATTCCGCCGGTTCACCGTCGCGTCCGGCTCGTCCGGTTTCCTGATAATATCCTTCAATGTTTTTCGGCAAATCCGCATGAATCACAAAACGGACATTCGATTTGTCAATCCCCATTCCGAAAGCAATTGTCGCAACAATAATCGGGCATTCGTCGCGGCTAAATGCTTCCTGCGCCGCATGACGATCAGCATCAGACATTCCGGCATGATACGGTCTCGCCGAAATTCCATACGCCCGAAGCATTTCGGCTGTCGCCTCCACTTTCTTGCGGCTGTTACGGTAAATAATACCGGATTCGCCGTTATGACCGGCTAAAAAAGAACGGAGTTGAACATCAAATTCTTGTTTCATTATCACGCGATAAAACAAATTCGGACGATTAAACGACGCACGGGTTAAATGCGGATTCCGTAAATTTAATCGCGCAACAATATCATTCGCAACACGCTGTGTCGCTGTCGCCGTAAACGCCGTAACAGGAACTTTCGGAAATTCATGCACGATTTTTGATAACGCTAAATAATCCGGTCGGAAATCATGTCCCCATTCCGAAATACAATGTGCTTCGTCAATCGCAAAAAATGAAATTCGTAATGTTTTTAATCGTTCAATAAAATGTTCCGAATTAAAACGTTCAGGCGAAATGTAAAGCAAATCCAAACGGTTTTGACGAAGAGCAACACCGACAGCATTGCGTTCTTCTGCAGTAATTGTACTGTTTAATGTTGCGGCGTACAGACCGTTGATACGCGCCGCATCCACTTGATCCTTCATCAAAGAAATCAAGGGCGAAACCACAACACAAACACCGTCCAATAATCGTGCAGGAAGTTGATAACAAAGCGATTTACCGCCACCGGTCGGCATGACGGCAAAAATATCTTGACCTTCCAAAATCGCCCGAACAATCTCCTCCTGATGCGGACGGAATGAGTGAAAACCAAATATCGATGAAAGTGTTGAATAAATTTGTTCGGAATTATAATTTTGCACAGAAAACATACAGAAAACATGAATGATATTCAACAGTGAACAAAAATACAAACAATCGTTATTGTTTGTTCTTTATTCTTTAAAAGTACGAAATAACTAAATAACGAAACATACGAAGAAAGAGACAAAAAAAATTAACGTAATTAAATTATGGTAACTTCTAATAACCTGTTTTTTATTTAACCACAGAGAACACAGAGTTCACAGAGAAGAAAGATTTAAAAAATTATTTTAGATCAAAAGTCAAATATTAAATAATATTTTGATTCCAATTAAAAATTTCCTCTGTGTTCTCTGTGTCCTCTGTGGTTAATAAAAACAAATTTGTGTTTTTTAGAAGTTCCCTTATGTAATTTATCGATTATTCTTTTCTTTTTTCCGTGTCTTCTGCCGTGTCTTTTGCGGTTAAAAACGAACAATTATTATTTCGTTTCGATTTCAAATAATCACGGCAATGATTCAGAAATGTCTGATAACCCTCGCTTTGATAATCAGGATAACTCCAAGGTAACGCCTTCCATTTTTTTTGCACAAATAGCAATGTCGTTTCGGCAAAAATTCCGTCGGAAAGATAAATCCGATGAGCATGATCTTTGGTCGATGCCAAAATCAATTTCCCAAGATCAAGATAACCCGGATCAAGATTCAATGGTCGTTTAATCGTTTGATGTTTCAGAATTGTTTGAAATTCGGATTCCCAATCGTTGGTTTGACGTTTAATTTTCGGCAGTTCCGACGGATCAATCAAATTTTGAAACGCCCACAAACGTTTCGGTAATTTCTGACCCATTGTCGGTGCGTAATAATCCGTAAATGTTTCAAACGGAAACGCTTCGCTCTCCAAAATAATCGTTCCAAAATATTCTTCCGCCCGCTGCCGCGCCCAACTAAAAGCCGTGTCCAACGAACTAAATATCGCTATAAAAAGAAGCACAGGATATGGTTGACTTATTTGACCCATTTTTAATTTTGTTCACGAATAAAAGTTGAAACTAAAATTGAAGCCAAAAATATAATCAAAAGTATAATCAAAAATATTCCGCAACAAAAAAATATCGTTTGTTGCAATTTCGGATCAATTGTTGAAACGTTTCGGCTGAAATTTTATCTTTATTTGTTATTGGGAACTTCTAAAAACCACAAATTTATTTTTATTAACCACAGAGGACACAGAGAACACAGAGGAAATTTGTAATCCTTCACGGGGTTGGATGGAATAGGTTTGAACCGTATAGACGTAATACATTGTGTCTGTCTATTTTGTAATCGTTCAAGTAACGTAAAATGATGTGTTTCCTACGCCCTGAAAGGGCAGTATATGATAGTGGATAGTGTATAGTTGATAGTGGAGAGTTTCGCAATGCGGATTAAAAACGTTTTGATAAATAATTCCGCTTGCGAACTATCCGTTATCCACTCTCAACTATCAACTATCATATGTTGCCCCTTCGGGGCGTAGGAAAATATCAATCAATCTTCCGGAATAGATTATTAAAATAGACTGTTACAATGCATTGTGTCTCTACTAAAATTTTCATTATGATAACTTGTTAAACGAATCTCCGTGAACGGTTACGGAAATTTTTAATTGGAATCAAAACATTATTTAATATTTGACTTTTGATCTAAAATAATTTTTAAAAACTTTTCTTCTCTGTGAACTCTGTGTTCTCTGTGGTTAAATAAAAAACCTATTATTACTCACAATTATTATTCGCCTTTTGGAAAAGTTGTTGATGCTGCTTCGCGGACGGGCTGATCTTTTTGTTCTGTACGGAAAAGAAATAAAACGGCGATTCCGTGTTTTTCCGCCAGTTCAAGTCCTTTGTGTTCGCCGAGTACAAAAAATGCTGTTGCCCAAGCGTCGGCATGAATACACCGTTCAGTAATAACCGAAACAGAACCGAGCCGTTCAACCGGTTTCGGTTCGCCGGCAGCAAGATATTCCGTCGGAAAACCGGTTCGCGGATCAATAAAATGCGAATATCGTACACCGTTGATTTCACGATAACTCTGATAATCTCCGCTTGTCGCCAACGCCAAATCATTGATCGGCAATTTTCGTTGCAATCCCGAAAATCCGTCAGGTGAAACAATAAACGGTTTTTCAATACCAATAATCCAGTTATGCGAAGTTGCCTTGTAATTACTTGAAATTCCTTTGTAACCGCGACAACGAACTTCACCGCCGACCTCGACCATAAAATTCGCAAACCCGTTTTCCTCCAACAATATCGCAACACAATCAACCGCATAACCTTTGGCAATCGCCGAAAGATCAATACGTAATTCGGGAATTGATTTTTTTATCGCAGGCGGCTGCAACCGGACTTCAAGTTTATCGTAACCGATCTTCGGTTTAATCCGAATTGTTTTTTCTTCAAGGTCTTTGAACGTTAAATCGGCTTGCTGGTTTGCCCCGAAACCCCAGAGATCAACCAACGGTGAAACAGTAATATCAAACGCTCCTTCCGTCAACCGCGAAATTTCCAACGCCGTATGAATCACTTCGGCAGTGTCTTTTGAAACATTAAACCAGTCCGTTGAATCGGAATTGTTGAAACGTGAAACTTCGGAATCCGCACGATAAGTTGACATCGCCCTGTCAATTCCATCAAGCCGTTGCTGAATTTTCACTTCAATATTTTCCCAAACACGGTGATCGGTTTCTTTCACAAAATCGGCAACCTTCACAGAATAATCGGTTCCCATTGTCATTCCCCGCGTCTCCTGAGCAGTGAGAACCAACGGTTTTTGAGAATAATAATACCAAATTCCAACCGCAAGGAGAACAATAATTGAAACGTAACGAATAATGTCCCAAAAGGAATTATTGGCTTGCGGTTGATCTTCGTGGTCGATTGACGTTTTGTTTGACGTTTTGTTTGACATGAGTTTGAGATTTGTAATTTTGTAATTTTGTAATTTTGTAATTTGGAGTTTTTAATTTGTTGCAATAACAAACTACAATCCGCAAATTTCCATCCACACAATTCACCGGAGCGCACGACCAATTTGTCGAACGGCTTGACGCAGGCGATCTTCTTTTTCAACCAGAGCAAGCCGCATAAATCCCTCTCCCGCTTCACCAAACGCAGAACCCGGACTCACAACAACATTGGCTTCTTTCAACAACTTCATAGCAAAATCAAACGAACTCATTTTTTTTGCCCATTCCGTTGGAATTTGTTGCCAGACAAACATGGACGCTTTGGGTTTGACAACATGCCAACCGATTCGCTCCAAACCGGAACAAAGAATATCACGGCGTTTTTGATACACTTTTGCTTGGGCTTCAACAGCGTGATCGGTGTGCCGAATTGCCGTAATTGCCGCAATTTGTAAGGCGGAAAAGACGCCATAATCGTAATAAGTTTTAATGGTTGCCAATGCCCGAATGATTTCGGAATTACCGCAACAAAAGCCGACGCGCCAACCCGCCATATTGTAACCTTTACTCATTGTTGTTGTTTCGACTCCGACATCAATGGCTCCGGGCGTGGCGAGAAAACTCGGCGCACGATAATCATCGAAACAAATATCACCGTAGGCTATATCACTGATCACCATAAAACCGTAACGTTTCGCCAGTTTAACAATTTCAACATAAAATTCCGGTTCAACAACAGTTGTCGTTGGATTGTGAGGATAATTCAGGATTAAAACTTTGGGACGCGGTAAAAAATGTTGACAGGTTGAAGCGATATTGGACAAAAATTTTTCCGGTTTCCGAACATCCAGCAACAACGAACTCGCGGAAGCCAACATCACGCCATGCAGATGCGCCGGAAAATACGGAGACGGAACAATCGCCGTATCGCCGGCTCCCAACAACGCCAAACAAAGATGCGACAAGCCCTCTTTTGAACCGATACAAACAATCGTTTGCGTTTCAGGATCAAGACGAACTCCATAATATTTGACGTATCGGGCGGCAACTTCTTTCCGAAGTTGCGGCAAACCGCGTGCGTGACTGTAGGCGTGAAGTTTCGGATTCCGCACCACTTCAATCAGTTTGTCCGTAACAAGATGATGCGGCGGATCACTCGGACTGCCCATTCCAAGATCAATAACATCCGCACCGGTTTTTCTCTTCTCGTACTTTAATTTGTTCAATTCCGCAAAAAGATACGGCGGCAACCGCCGAACACGTTCCGAAACACTAATTGTAAATGGTCGCGTATTTTCCTGTAACTGATCATCGGCAACTTCATTGTTCTGAAGAAATTCGTTTTTTTGTTCCTCAAAACGCTGTGCGTCTTCTAATTCCATGATAATGTTTATAGTTAATAATTTATAGTTAGTAGTTATACTTCAATTTCGTTTCAAAATAGTTTTTTCGTAATATTTTCGTAATACTTCAATAGAATTTTCGCAAACGATTAATAGATTAATAATACCCTTTTACGTGTGATAATCAAGAGGTTGCCGATATTTCCCGTAAAAGTTTTCACTTCTAATAACCACAAATTTATTTTTATTAACCGTAGAGGACACAGAAAAAAGCGTCCGCAGATTACGCTGATGATCGCAGATGATTTTTAAAATGTGTCCGCAGATTACGCAGATTGTCGCAGATGAATTTTAAAATATAAAATAAAAATAAAGTTAAAAATTTTTGTATATTTTGTTGTTTTGTATTATCAAAAAATTATCTGCGATAATCTGTGATAATCTGCGGACAAGTTTATCTGTATTCTCTGCGGTTAAATAAAAAGTGGTTAACGGTTATTAGAGTTATCTATTTATATTTTAGTAGTTCGAGATGAAAGAGTTCGTTGATGTTGCCGGTTTCGAGAAAATGTTCGGCGATAACTGTTGTCAGGTACGCACCGTAACGTTTAGCGGTATGATGATAATTTTCCTGATGTCTCGCAAGATTCCGTTTGTACCGTTCCCTCGCCAATACGTCAAGGTAAATCTCCAACCGTTCAGCACTTTCACAATCCACTAAACGGAGATTGCCTTGTTCCGGCGGTTCGGCGTCGGATTGGGCAAGTAATTGCACTAAAATAGTTACGGCAGAATCGTTGGCAATCCGTGAAATAATTAACGCCGGATCCGACATAAAAAGAAAATCACTCACAAAAATTCTAATTCCGCGCGGTCGCCAATCCGGTTGCATTTGCCGAAAAGCCGCATCGGGCGAAGCGGTTGTTGTCAAATCAAACGGTTCCCAATCCAATGGAGTTAGATGTGAGCGTTCCAATGTCCGGCAACCGTTGTCGGTTATAAAAACACGGAACGAAAACCGCGATTCGGCAGCAACAGACGCCAAAAAACCGGTTAAAGCGTAAGTTGCTTCACCTTTTTTAGTTCCGGCAAGATTCATGGATCGGGAAACATCCAGCAACAAATCAACATGCGGATTAACTTCCTCACGAAAAAGTTTAACCGCCAACCGATCACTTCGAGCATAAACATTCCAATCAATACGGCGTAAATCATCGCCGGGCAAATATTCACGATGTTCCATAAATTCAAGACTGCTCCCGACATTCCGGCTTAACATATTGCCCATAATTCCGAGCGGAGTCTGCCGCGGTTCCGTAAACATCGCCCGACTGCCAAGACGATAACCATACATCAAATTTTCAAAATCCATGTGCCGATAAAAACTGCCTGTAAAAGGTTGATTTAAAGTAACTATTCACTAATAAACTATTAACTTTCCTTAGTCCCGCTAGGGACGAGATTATGCATAACCGTAGGTGTAGCGAAGCGCAACCTGCGGAAACCAACACTAACAACAAATAAAAGCCCCGCATGGGGCGAGATTATCAGCCCGAACAACCATAATCTCGCCCTTGCAGGGCTGGGTTGGGTTATCGGTTGTTTATCCGTAGGTTGCGCTTCGCTACACCTACGGTTATGCACATCTCACCCCTAGCGGGGTTAAATTGGTAAGTTTACAACTATTTTGAGATGTCCCATTTTCGTTTTGGGACATCCCATTTCCATTTTGGGACGTCCCATTTCTGATTTGGGACGTCCCATTTCTGATTTGGGACGTCCCATTTCTGCTTTGGGATGTCCCATTTCTGTTTTGGGACGTCCCATTTCTGCTTTGGGACGTCCCATTTCTGCTTTGGGATGTCCCATTTCTGTTTTGGGACGTCCCCTTTTCGTTTAGGTTTGTCCCAAA
>JAISNF010000649.1 GCA_031276415.1 Planctomycetaceae bacterium | reverse complement strand
CATTGATTTTTGATCTAAAATAATTTTTTAATTTTTTAAAATTCCTCTCTGTGAACTCTGTGTTCTCTGTGGTTAAATAATCTGTGCTTAAATAAAAGGGCAGTTATTAGAAGTTACCATCAGACAACTCCAGTATTTTTTCTGATATGTCAACGATTTCTCATCCAACCAATCTGACAGTTAATATAAATTCAATGATTGGACGGTTAGCCCTTCAGCAGACGGAAACGGCTCTTTCTCAATCGGTTCGTAATTTATCGTCAGGGCTTCGGGTTCATTCCGGTCGGGATGATCCAATCGGTTTTATTTCCGGCACGACAATGCGGACAGACATTGTTTCGCTTTCCCAAGCGGTTGCGAACTGCCAACGGGCAGACTCGGTTATTTCGACAGTGGATAGTACGTTGTCGCATTTGAACAATTTACTAAACGATCTTCGCGGTCTGGTTACGCAGGCGGCAAACACCGGTGCCGAAAATCAAGACACTCTGGCAATGTTGCAAGTTCAAGCCGATGCCGTGTTAAATTCCATTGATATGCTGTCCTACTCCACGACCTATCAAAATCAAAAACTAATTGACGGTTCACTCGATTTTACAACTTATGGAATTGATAAAAATAAAATTGACCTTTTGAATGTCAATCAGGCTAATTTTTTAGGGCGAACAGAAAAAGATATTGCCGTTCAGGTTCTTGAACCGCCGCAACAGGCGGAACTTTATTATCCGTTAGGAGCGTTGAAAAACGATGTTGTGCTGGATATTGGCGGAACAGGCGGTTATCAGACGTTAATGTTTGACAAAAACGCTTCCGTATTGGATATTGCCGATGCCGTAAACCGGTTCAGCGATGCAACCGGTGTTGCGGCGAAAGTTTATGCCGAATCAACTCCGGGAACTCTCGGTTTGACTTCTTACGGAAAAAACAACGATATTCTCCTGACTGCCAGTGAAGCAGGGAAAGCAGCAGGCAATTTTGTTGTTCGTTATACGGCACCAAAAGAAGGAAACGAAAATCTCGCCCTCAATGTTTCACCAGCCAGCGGAAATGAGCCGACTGTTGTCGAAATCGTTTTGCAAACAGAACTTTGGAAAAATGCGGAATATCATTACAACGGTAATCAAGACGGCGTTTCCAACAACGAATTTTCCATCGCCGCCAAACACACCGGAGAAGCGTTTAACGATATTCAATTTGTGTTTAATAATGTTTACGGAACCGATCAGATACCGGGAATTGATGTTCGGTTGCAGGATTCTCCGAAAACATTTCATATTAACGTTTCTTATAATGAGTCTGATCCGAATGATTTGAATAATACAACGGTCAATGATCTTGCTGATTGGATTAAAGGGTCTCCGGTTGCCAATACTTATTTTGAATTACAAAATAGTCCGCCGTCTAACGGAACCGGAGCCTTGATTCCGACAACAGCGTTTGAACAAACTCAAACCGGTGTTGACGGCGGCAATGTTCTCACGACAGCGGAACAAGTTGCCACGCTGATTAACACGTCCCCGCTTCTCAAAAAAACAGACGGAACCGGTCAACTTTCCGCAACAATTCCCAATAATTCAACCGGTTTGGGAACAGTTTCGCCTTTTACGGATGTTGCTTATTACGGCAATGCTCAAGAGAATAATTATTTACAATTTCTTGCTCCTGCCGATTCGCCTTCGATTCGGTTTGTCAGTACGCCCGGGTCGGTATTGTCGATTGACGATTCAACTTATCCGCCGGTTTACGGTTATGCGTCTGCTCAAATTCAAGGCTTGGATGCGGGAACTTCGTTTACGCTCCGCTCGCTCACTCCGGGGTTGGAAAACGATCAGGTTGCTGTTTTACTGCGTGATCAAGCGGACGAATCGGTTGTTTTCGATTCGGAACGCAACGCCGTCATTATTTCGGTTGATTTTACCGGTCGGGCAAATGATCCGGCACGCAACGATTTTTCGATGGAAGATCTCAAACAACTTGTTGCGGATGATCCGTTTGTCGGTTCGCGGTTTAGTGTTGTTCCTTTAACGTTTTATGATCCGGCTCAACCGCCGACATTCAGTGATGCCGGTTATCGCGGAATTAATGTACAAGTAGGAAAAACAACCGGCGGTCTTCTTTCATCGGGAACTGTTTTAGTTCACCTTGAAACCGATGCCAACGGTCTTGTGAAAACAACGGCAAACGATCTTGTACGTTTTTTCAACGATCCTTCCACAGAGGAATCGAAACAAGTTCTGGATCGTTTGGGAATGAGTGTTTCGATTCTTGATCCGAATAATCCTAACGGAACCGTTTGCACTACGGGACAATCGGGTATTGGAAATGGTTTACTGAAACCGACTTATGATCCGAAGGCGATTGATTGTGTTATTTTGGAGGGGCAATATCCCGACTTGGAGTTTTCGAGTTATGGTGCAGGAATTAGAGAAGTTTATCCAACGGCGACTGTTTCGTCCAAAAACGGGCAAAATTCCGATTTTACGATTACTGCGCTTCATGCCGGAGCGTCTTACAATAACACAACAGTTCGGGTTGTTGCGAACACGGCGGGACCGGTTGCCGGATACAATCCGGTTACAAAGGAATTAACGATTGGTATTCCGTCTCAATCTGTTACAACGGTTGATGACATTGTGAAGTTAATCAACAATGATCCGGTATTGAATACGCAATTTGTTGCTTCGCAGGGAATGTTATCGGACGGCGGCGGTCGTGTTGCTATTGGTGATTGGGCGACGCTTACCGGTGGAGTGCAGCCGATTGATTTACGTCCAGAGGGAACGGTTGTTTCCGCTAATGGCGTCAACGCCATGTTTCAGGTTTCCGCCAAACAAAGCGGTGAACAATGGAATAATACGGAAATTATTATAGTTGCGGATTCAAACGGTTCACGGGTTTCTTATGATTCGCAGTCGAAGCAGTTGACAATTGGAGTTTCACCGGAAGAGCCGGCAACGGCGCGGGAGATTGTTAATTTAATCAATTCAACGCCGGAAATTCGTGATTATTTTGAGGCATCGTTTCCTGTTATTGCGGAAGGCACATCGTTGGTTCCTACTGGGGAGGATGCTGTTCACATTGGCGATTCGGGAACACTTCGGGAGCGTGTTACCGGAACAAAATTAGGTGTTCCCATGATTGGCAACAGCGACAATACCAATCTTGGAATGACGTTTTATTCTGTTGAATACGGCAGTCAGGAATTTGTTGCGGTTCATGAGGTATTGGGCACGGATTTTCAGTTGACGGATCGGTTTGGCAATGTTATGGAAAAAACTTACGGAACGGATGTTGTTGCGAAGATTGACGGTCAACTTGCGACCGGTACGGGGCGGATTGCGTCCACCGCAACTTCGGATTTGGACATGTCGGTATGGGTTAATCCGAATGTTGAAAAGGGGGACGTGTTTGGTTTTCGTATTACCGGCGGCGGGACATTGATTCAATTGGGACCTGATGCTGTTTCGGAGCAGCAAGCGCGAATTGCGGTGAAGAGTGTTCACACGGTTGCGTTGGGCGGTGTGAACGGTTATCTTTCGCAACTGAAAACGGGAGGACAACACGATTTGCTGACGGACACAGCGGCGGCGTTTAAAATTGTGGAGGAAGTTACGGCGGAGGTATCGGCGATTCGTGGTCGGTTGGGGGCGTTCCAAAAGAATCAGATTCGGGCAAATATGGAAAACATGTTGGACGCTATTGAGATAGAGACAACTGCACGCAGTGAAATTGTGGACACTGATTTTGCGTTGGAGTCCTCTGCTTTTGCCCGTGAGCAACTTCTATTACAAACGGGCGTTTCCGTCTTGCAACAAAACGGACAAAATGCTCAACAATTACTGGGCTTGCTCCAACGCTAGGAATTAAAAAATAGTTGTGCAATGCGGAAATATTGTTGGTAGCCAATGTTTCGCCTGAAGGGTTTTCACTCACCATTGGTCGGCGTACTCGCCGACAGTTGCCCCTTTTTCGGACGGAAATCCGAAACCAAAACGTTTGGTAACACGAATTGCCATCGTTAAACTGA
>JAISNF010000534.1 GCA_031276415.1 Planctomycetaceae bacterium | reverse complement strand
AAAGGCGGTTATTAGAAGTTACCTGAATAGTTTTAGGTCTATTTTTTGATTTTCAGTTGTGGAAAATAAAATCGATAGTTACTCTTGAAAGAGTTGGTACATGGTGTAGAATTACGCCGAATGTGAACGGAACCGGCATCAATGTTGTTTCTTAACACAGCGTTAATCTCTCAATAACTCTAATATAATATCCAAACAACTTCAGTAACTTCAACATTTTCAATCAGCACCTTCAATCAACACCTTCAATCAGCACCTTCAATAAATTCCGAAAATTCCGATACTCTAACATTTTAATCTTTACATGGAACAAACTTTTGATTATGTTTCCGTTGATCTTTCGACTCCGTATTACATTATCGACCGAGCGGCAATTCGACGTAATATGGAAATCCATGCCGATGTACAAAAACGCACCGGCTGCAAAATCCTGTTGGCAATGAAAGCGTTTTCAACATGGAGCATTTTCAAAGATATGGCTCCCTATCTTGCCGGTGTTGCCGCAAGCAGCATCAATGAGGTTTTTCTCGGTAAAGAAGAATTTGGTAAAATTATCCAAATGTATTCGCCCGCTTATTCGGAAGCAGAACTCGAAGCCGTTTTGCCGTTAATTGATTATCTTGTTTTCAATTCGGCGAATCAGTTTGAGCGGTTTCGTCATCTTCTCAAGCGAACCGAACGGAAAATCCATTGCGGTTTCCGAATCAATCCCGAATACTCCGAAGTCCAAATGGAAATGTATAATCCTTGTACAAACCGTTCCCGTTTCGGAATGCGTGCCGAAGTGTTGCAAGAAGTTTCACTTCGCGGCATTGACGGTTTACATTTTCATACCATGTGCCAGCAAGGTTCCGATGTTTTGTTCCGAACTCTTGAACTGGTCGAAGAACGTTTTGATAAATTCCTCAAAAAAATCAAATGGATCAACTTCGGAGGCGGACATCATATTACCCGAAAAGGCTATGATATTGACGGTTTGTGTGATATTATCAATGATTTTAAGAACAAATATGAAATTGATATTTTTCTTGAACCCGGTGAATCTCACGTATTAAACGCGGGTTATTTAGTGGCGTCGGTATTGGATGTGATTGAAAATCCAACCAGTATTGATGTTGCGATATTGGACACGTCGGCATCGGCGCACATGCCGGATGTTTTGGAAATGCCTTACACGCCGGAAATTCTCAAAGCCCGCCGTGTATTGGAATCTACCGACACTGATATGCCGTTGGAAGAAGGACGTTACAAATATATTATTGGCAGTAAAACATGTTTATCGGGAGACATTATCGGCGAATATTTGTTTAAAAAACCGCTTAAAGTTGGAGATCGTGTTGTTTTTGCGGACATGGCTCAATACACGATTTGCAAAAATACGATGTTCAACGGTCTTAAATTGCCTTCTATTGTTTCTTGTGACAGTGATACTCCAGACGGAAATGTCCAAATCATTCGCGAATTTCATTACGAAGACTACAAAACCCGACTCTCCTAAAATTATTTCTAATATTTCTAAATGACGCAGATGATTTTTAGAAACACAATTTTGCAAAATTCCGGTTATTAAAGAATAGTAACGTAAATTGATTAAATATTCACGACGATATTTTATTAACTGCATGTATTCGTTACGGCTAATTCGGTTCGTAAATTTTGTTCAGATATTGAGCAATTTGTTGATATTGTTCAAAATAGTTGTTGTAAATTTCAAATTGTTTCCAATCGGGATGAACCGGACAATGTTGTATCGAATTTTGTTTTGGCGAATCGGAACATTTTTTTGTTTCAGTTGTCATTTTTGCCAGAATTGCTGCACCGAGAGTAGAATCTTGATTTTCCATTGGAATCAGGGAACAGCCAAGAATATTTGCGAGGATTGACAGCCAATTTTTGCAACAAACTCCGCCGCCGACAACCGGAATTGATGTGAGCGGTTTTTTCCCATCCGTCATGGATTCCAAACAATCGCGGAGTGAATAGGAAATCCCTTCAAGAACCGACCGTAAAAAATGTTCACGACGATGGCGTGAAGTCATGCCGATGAAACTTCCCCGTAACAAAGGATTTTGATACGGAGTACGTTCACCCTGCAAAAAAGGATGGAAAAACAATCCTTCCGAACCGGCGTCTATTTCTGAAACGCGATTCATTTCTTCCGGTGTTACGGAAAAAATCTCCTGAATCCAATCCAATGACCGTCCGCAACTATTTGTTCCAGCCTGTTTGATCGACAACCCGCCATAAGGAAACGGATAAGTCAACAAACCCGAATTGTAACTATTATCCTGCCGAATATTCAAAACGGCTCCGGCGGTTCCCAATCGGATAAGATATTCGTTTTCCCGTAACGCATTAACGGCAATCATTTCCGCAACAGAATCCAGACAACCAAGAACAACCGGAATATCAGGAACCAAACCGAATTGTATTGATTCGTTGTTTGTTGTTCCGATAAGATGATTAGACTCAAAAACCGGAGGAAAAACTGTTTTTGATAATCCGGTCAATTCAATCAATTCTTCCGCCCATTCTCCGATTTGAAAATCGTACATCAATGTTGCCGTTGCGGATCCGGTATCACAACCGTGTTGTCCGGTCAGAAGAAAAATAAGATAATCTTTGGCGGTTAAAAATGAAACAGTTTTGTCAAGTGATTCTGGAACATTATTTCGAAGCCAAAGTAATTGCGGAAGTGTCCACGCACAACCGGTTTTGTTGGAAGTGCGGCGGATAATATGATTACCGAACATTTTTTCCAGTTCGTCAACTTCCCGAATACTGCGGCAATCGTTCCACAAAATAGCGGGATAAACCGGTTGATAGTGTTGATCGAGCAGTACAGGAATGTGAGCCGCACCGCAAAAACCGATACAACAAATTTGTTCAGGAACAATTTTTGTACGTTTCCAAAGGGTTTGTATTGCTGTTTGAAGAGCCTTTGACCAATCTTCCGGATTTTGTTGCGCCCAACCGTTTTGCGGTGAATAAGTCGGATAACCGGTTTTAACCCGCTCCAAAATATGACCCGACCGGTCAATCAGAACAATTTTCAAACTGCCCGTACCAAGATCAATTCCTAAAAAATAGTCTTCTTGTAACCGATTATGATTTATCATCAACAGTATTCCGATTTATTGTTGAAAAACTTTAAGCGGGCGGGTAATTCCGTCCAAAAATCCTTTTGTATCTGTTGTACACGTTACAATCCGTAATCCGCAGGATGCAAGCGATTCAATCAGATTTAACCGAGTGATATTTGCTCCTCCACAAATCCCGTATTCTGTCGCTTTTCGTAAAATTCGTTCCAAAATAGAACGCAACGGTTCATTCATCGGATCGTTTGGAATATTCAACGAAAGCGAAAGATCAGCACAGCCGACAAAGATCGCATCAATTCCCGAAACACTTAAAATATCGTCCAGATTTTCAACGGCTTTGGGTGATTCAATTTGAATGATCAACAAATTTCGTATATTGGCATCGTTCAGAAAACATTCCCGCTCCGGTGAAGTAAAACCTGTATGAGGACGCGAAAATGAAAGTCCTCGTGTTCCGAGCGGCGGGTATTTCATTAAATCGATACACATTTTAACATCGTTTGCCGTTTCGATATTCGGAACCATGATGCCGCCGATTCCCAAATCAAGAAGCGGTAAAAAAACATCACGGCGAATCGTCGGCACTCGAACAATAGGTGTACAATTTCCGCCAAGAAAACCGGTAAGCATTGCCGAAATATCAGAAAACGAAAAGGCTCCGTGTTCCATGTCGAGAATACAAAAATCATATCCGGCGGTGTTCAACATGGTTCCAAGCCAGGGAGTTTTGATTTCAGAC
>JAISNF010000484.1 GCA_031276415.1 Planctomycetaceae bacterium | reverse complement strand
ATCTGCGTAATCTGCGGACAAATTAAAATAATCGGCGGTTAAAGAAAACAGAACGGTTACAAAAATTAAAATGTTTCAATGGCGTCAGCAACCTGACGGCGGATTTCATAAATTTTATTGGGATTCGGCAATATTTTGGACGAAAATCGCCCCGTCGGTGAAGGACAATCAACCATCGCCTTCGCCGATTCTAAAACGGCTTCCATTTTTGAAACATTTTTACCGGATTGTTTCGCTTTTTCAATAAGTTGCGAAAGCATGTAAAAATATTCAAAATCCTCAACTCCTTCACGCGCCTGCGCAAATCGTATCGATGTAACAATTTTATCCGAACCAATCGGCTTGCCCGGATAAATCATGTAACCGTCGCCATTCGGATAACGAATCCAATAATATTCGCCCGGCGTTGAAGTTTGATGAATATACGCATGAGAAGCATATTGATACGGATTATAAGTCAGCCACGCCACTCCCCAAAATTCATAAGCATCCGCTCCATATTTGAAGCAATAATACGGCAAAAGCCGCTCAATCGCACAATACGGCGTGTCCAGACAAAGCATTCCGTCTGTTGTAAACCAAATTTTTGAACCGTGTTGTTTAATTTCGTTCATTTTTTCAACCGGCACAATACCGTAATGACCAATGCCCCAAATATTCAACGAATCCGCCCACTCAGGAACATAATGCCATGTACTCGAATAAATAGGAATTTTGGGATCAACCTCGTGAATCATTTCACAAATCGCCTTCATTTGTACAATAATGTCCGGCGTCCAGTAATTCGGTTCATCAGAAATATACAACACAAATTTGTCCGCCCACCCCTTTTGTTTAATATGATTCCAAAATGCCCGAAGATAAATCTGGTAACGTTTTTTATATTCAGGACGAAGTTGCGAAAAATCAGCCCCCTTAAAAGCCCATTCACCCGCATACGGCTGCTCTCCGAAAAATTGTTTCGGCGGATGTCCCCAACCAAAAAGATAAAAAATCCAAGGCGCATAAAGAACTCGGACTTTCCGTTCGTTAATATACCACGCAGCGGCTTTGTCAAATTCCGTCCAGTCAAATATAAATTTTCCATCCTTCCATTCCGCCTTCGGTGAAACGTTAATTGTGTCAGGCGAAAGACGATTGTCGGTCATTAATTCAACAATTTCTTTATTGAAATCATTGATCGATTTTCCCCAATATTTGGAACCGTTTGGTCCAAAACGAACATCATAAATTGCCGAAAGATGATTTTCGTCCGGTAACGTAAATTTGCGAACAGTAAAACCAATCGGCTTTTCGTACACTTTTTTGCCGTTGTCAAGCAATTCAATGTTACCCAAATAATCGCCCGGCGGAGCATTTTTTGGAACAGACCACGTAATCCATACGGCTTGTGTTTGATCCGGCTGTAACGTTAATGTGTCCGCCGGTAAAAGCGGATCAGCCCAAAGCCCCGACCAACCATCACAACCGGAAGCGGTTATCGGTATTTTACGATACCATTTTTTAGTTTTTGAAGCGTAATAATTGCTCGGATAATCAACCGGAACATAACCGGCAATATTGATTTCAAAATTGCTCAAAACAAAATCGGCGTAAGGAACTTCCGAAGTATCGCGAAAAACAAGATGTTGCGGCGGCGTAACACGAATTTGAAGTTTTTGAACGGTTCGGCTTCGTAACGCTAATTGAATCGGTTCTTTTTCGTTGCGCGCCGCTTCAAGATAAAATAATTCCGGCACCGATTTATTTTGTGACGGAATTGTTTGCGGAAACACTTTCACAACAGCAGGAACTTGCCAGACAACCGGTTTGTCATCGTGTAACAAATAATGACTTTCACGCTCAATCTGTTGCGCAAAAAGACCGTCAAATACGGAAATATTATCGTGCCAAAGTGTTCCGGCGGAATTCATCGTCAAATGAATTATCATCAACCGTGCGTCCGGCGGAGTTTGCAATACTTCGGCAACCTGCGTCCAATCCGTTGTTTCCGAAACATCACGATTGATCGAAGTCATAGAACCATTTTGTGTCAATTTACCATCCGCCGTTTGAAAATGTAAATGAATCCTCGCCGTTGCATTTTTTGTACGCAACCAACCCCGTATAAAATAAGCACGATTCGGCTCCACCCGAACCTGTTGCGTCCAGCCCCGCCACTTCACCGGAACCTTGTCGTCAACATCAAGCCGCGCACAATATTTTCCGAAACGAACAATCTCCGGCGATGTTTCAAGCGAATATCGTACACCTTCCGGCGGATTTTGATCATTGCGTAACCAATTGACCGGATAACTGCCCTCCGGCTCGTCTTCAAAATGTCCGTTTTTCACAAGATTCGGCAAATCAGCAAACGGATCAACCACCGCCTGCAATTCAGGATGCGCCGTATCAGACGCTTTACTATCAGAGACTTTACTATCAGAGACTTTTTCCGAAACATTTTGCCGAAGATTCAAAACACGAGAATTTTTTGTTTCATCAAATTGATAGTAAACATTGAAATATTTAACCGTTTTAGCCGGAACAGAAATTTTGGCGGAAATCTGTTGCTCTTCCATGTCGAACAATGTTACGGGAATATGTTTTCCTTCTTCGTCAATAAACAAATTAGTTAACGTTCCCGAAAGTCCGTGAGCCAACGTCCCGCGAAGTGTCATCAAAACCGGAACATTATCCATCGGCTGATCAGAACTATTGATGATACGGAATGTCGAACGGCAAAGATAATTTTTGTTCTTGTCAGACCAAACCGGATTGGCGGGAATTATTTTGTACGGAATTTTTTGAACTTCGCCGATATGAATATTCGGTACAGTATCGGCGATTGATTTTTCAAACGAAATTTCAAGAGAAACATTGTCAAACCATGCGGTTCCTGTTCCGTAAAGAACAGTTCCAATCGTTGCAATTTCCGATTCGGGCGGAGCCGTAAATTCAAAAACAATTTCCTTCCAATCAAAAGTTCCGCTTCCGGCTTCACGTACAGAATTGATGAGTTGCGTATTTTTTTCGTTACCAACATGAATAAACCAACCGGCTTTGCCCACAACATTTTCACCGCGAACCCACGCCGAAAACCGATATTTTGCGCCGGCAGTTACAGAAAATCCGCTTTGACGCACCGCAAACCAACTTGGCTCGGTGCCCGATTTAATCACCGTTTTGAGCATTTTCGTACCGGAATAAGGTTTAACAGATAATTCGTTACCTGAATTTTTGCCGGAATCTTCGCTGGAATTTTTACCGGAATCTTCGCCAATCCAGAAATTTTGACGGGCATCATCGTTGGCGTCGGCATTCCATGCGTCAGGCATTTCACCGTCACCAAGTTCAAGATCACCGTTGGAAAAATTCGTTTTCCTCTCAAGATATTCAGGAACAATTTCCGCTTTTTCGTTTCCAAAATAAAGAAAAAATCCGGCGATTTTTTTAGGTTCACAATCAACAGGAATTACAATATTAGCGTCTTTCGGCAATAAACCGGTAAAAAGTTGCTTTCCGCCAGCAGAATAAACATCAAAAAGCAATTCCTGATCTTTCTCATCTGTTACACGAATTTCATTAACATTTATCGTAATGTTATCCGGTAAATTACGGAGAATGTTTTCGGAACGGATTGAAACAGAATGTCCGGACATTGGAAATTCGCTACGATTTTCAACGGATACAGGAACCCGATATGTCCAAACACCGCCGCCGTCAAAAACAAACGATGTTGACCACGAAACCTCTTCCGCAAAAGAAAAAGTTCCAAAAATACAAAATAATACAGTTAATAAAATTCGTTTCATAAAAAATTCCTTGTATTGAACAAAATGTGAAAATAGGTTTAGGATTTTGGTTTGGAATTTGTGATTATACTACAACCCAAACCATAAATCCATTCACGCTACATACTACTGGGAACTTCTAATAACTAGTTTTTTTATTAACCACAGAGGACACAGAGAACACAGAGGAATTTTTTAATTGGTGGAATCAAAACGTTATTTAATGGTAACGTCTAAAAAACTATTTTTTAGACGAAAATATTTACAAGTCCTTATTTTTAAGGATGTGATTTTTTAAAAACAATGTTTTTAGAAGTTCCCTAATATTATCATTGACTTTTGATCTAAAATAAATTTTTAAAAATTCCTCTTTGCGCTCTCTGTGTTCTCTGTGGTTTTAAAAAGTAAATTTGAGTTTTTAGAAGTACCCTACTATTTACCCAATAATTTGTCCGCAGATGACGCAGATAGACGCAAATAATGATTAAAATCATCAGCGTCATCTTGCGGACTCGTTTTTCCGTCCGCAAACAAATTGCAAAAATCAAAATCTTTGTGACGGAGATTTGGTTTGGTTGGCTACTTGACGAAAAACGGTTTTGTGTTAAAGTAAAAAACCTGATTCCTGAATTATTTACTTTATAGTGAATGGAAAAAGAACGATAAACTAATTATGCAACTTCAATATAATGTTTTTACATTGGGCTTTTATCGGTTTTATTGGTATTTTACCAATAACGCTCCGGTAGGCTTATGTTGACGTAATAGAATTACTGTAAAAAGCCAAGCCGTGAGCGTTCCTGACGATCACGGCTTTTTTTTGACCAAAACCAATCGAAAAGCCGTCTGTCAAAGTCGGCTTTTTTTATTTTAATTTTAAGGAGAACAAAATGAACTTGAACGATTTACAATTAGAATCAATTGTTTTACCCGGAGTTGATCCGAAACGTCCGATTATTATTGCGGGACCGTGCAGTGCGGAAACGGAACAACAAGTAATGGATACTGCGTGCGATATTGCGGCGCAAGGGATTAAAATGTTTCGGTCGGGCATTTGGAAACCCCGCACAAAACCGGGAGGATTCGAAGGAGTTGGGGCAGTTGGGTTGTCTTGGCTGAAACGAGTTAAACGGGAAACGGGAATGTATGTTGCCATTGAAGTTGCCACTCGTGAACATGTTTTCGAAGCACTCAAAGCCGGAATTGACATACTTTGGATCGGTGCCCGCACAACTGTAAATCCTTTTGCTGTGCAGGAGATTGCCGATGCACTTCGCGGCGCAGACTTGCCGATATTGATTAAAAATCCTGTCAATCCTGATTTGGAGTTGTGGATTGGGGCGATTCAACGTGTTTATGGAGCGGGGCTTCATCGTCTTGGTGCGGTGCATCGCGGGTTTAGTTCTTATGAAAAAAAGCGTTATCGAAACGAACCGCAATGGCAAATTCCGCTCGAACTTCGGCGGCGGATTCCTAATTTACCGATTTTTTGTGATCCGAGTCATATTAGTGGTCAACGTGATTTGATTGCTCCGCTTTCGCAACAAGCGATGGATTTGAATTTCGATGGTCTTTTAATTGAAACGCATTGCAATCCTGATGCTGCATGGAGTGATGCGAAGCAGCAAATCACACCGGAAATGCTTGATCATCTTCTTTGCATGTTAGTGATTCGCAATGCCAATCGTCCTTCGGAAAGTCTTGCGGAGTTACGTTGTCGGATTGACCATATTGACGATCAACTTCTGGAACTTTTATCCAAGCGAATGCAAATCTCCGGTGAAATCGGTATTTACAAAAAGGAGCATGAGATGCCTATTTTTCAAGCAGCGCGGTATGCTGAAATTCTGGAACGATGTTCGGAGTTAGCGAAACATCTTGATCTCAACCCCGAATTTATCCGGCAAGTGATCAAAGAAATTCACGAAGAATCCGTCCGGCGACAAATGGCAATTATGAATTAG
>JAISNF010000395.1 GCA_031276415.1 Planctomycetaceae bacterium | reverse complement strand
ACCATACGTTCGGTTATTGCCTTGCTGGTTCCAAACAACATGCGATGTAAATAATCCATCTCCAAAATAAATTGCAACTCTATTAATATAACCTCGTCCGATTCGTCTTCGACCAAAATGTCAACTTTGTTATATTTGTCTGCTGAATGTTCTTTGTTGCTCTCGCTTTCGCCAATACTCTTGACCGAAACATTCCTTCTAAGTAATTCGCTTAAAAAGCCTTCCAACACTTCATAGTTAGATTTATTGCGTAATAGACGCTTTAACGCATAATCGAACGATATTAAAACACGTTCACCGGTGTTATGTGGTTCCATAATTATCTCTTTTAATCATACGTAAGAGGAAATGATATGTTTCTTACGCCCTGAAAAGGGCGTTGTTTGTGTTCCAATGCAGATGTTGTTGGTATCTCAATGCAGGCGTTGTTGGTTTCCCAACACAGAACGGGGGGAAAATATCAATTACCTTAATGAAAGAGCATCAAATATAGACAATTACAAAACCGATATCAATATATCTTACTTACTAATATCCGCCGCCGCCCATACCGCTACCAGAATTACCCATTCCTCCCATACCACCGCTACCGCCTCCCGTCATATCAGTCATATCTTCCGTGTCACCGCCGGCGATATTGTACTTAAAGACGCTGCGAATATCGGTAAACTGCGGAGACGGAGAAATCCGAACATAACGGCGATCCGCAGAAACAACAGCATTGGACATCAACATCGCTCCTTGCGGCAATGTCGTGATCACCGGTCGGTAACCAACCGCACTAGGACCAAAATTGTATGGATAATAATTACGCGATGAACCATTGCCGGAAGTGAGCGGATTGTAACCAAATTCATTGCTTCCGCCCGATCCGCCGACAATTTGCCCCAAAAGACCGTCATCGGCTAAACGTTTCAGGGCGTTATTACGAGCCATTTGTTTTTGGGCAACACTCATCCGAAGTGAGGCAACATCAAGAATTCCCTCTTCCAACGATTCAGTACGGCGACCGGTTTCCAAATCAAAACAAACTATAATTCCTTCCTGTTTCATCTGGAAAGCAGTTCCTTCGCGTCCTTTTTCATTGGGAACAATATTGGTTTCAACCGCAATTTTAATCATATTATTTGCCAATTCGCCCCAATCTTTTCGGAGAATAACCGCATATCTTCCATTAAAACCTTTCGGACAAATATAAGAGATTTTTTTGACACCGGATTGTTCGGTCAATGTTCCGGTTATCACTTCGCCGGATTCCGTAACAGGTATTATTCGGAGAATACCGCCGGAAAGTGTTCGCGGACTGGCAAACCAACAATACGCATCCGTCGGCTCACGAACCATAAGATCAAGTCCGGCATTACCCGTCCATTCGACAGTAACAACACAATCCCGCAAACAGGCTTCACGGATTTCAGCGGCTAATTGGGAAGCATCTTCAGTGCGTCCGCTTTTCTGCATTTTGGCTTCAAGATTTTGGAGCGAATTAAGAGCATTCTCTGCCATTTTCCGCCCCAAATTATTTTCCCATTCCTGAGCGAGAATGGCTAAAGCGATCCAACGCAACGATGTTTCGTCTTGAAATTCGTCGTATAATTCTTGTCCTAAACGCAATGTTGCCGAATAAAATTCTTGTTTCGGAACCATCACTTCAAGAGCCTGTTTGTATAACGGAAAGGCTTTTTGTTTCATGCCGAGTGTTCGCATAAAAAAGCCGACATTCATCAAATCAATTGGATTCTCACAAAAATCCGCTGCGGACAACACCGCTCGTTCCACTTCTTGCCGCGGCGCACCTTTCCGGTAAAGTGTAATAGCAAGGGCTTCATACATCCAAGGTTGTCCCGCATCATTGAGAAGAGCAGATTCGATAAAAGCAATCACTTGATCTTCAACCGGTCGTTGAGCCTTCATTTCGTCAAGTAAACGGTTGCCGATTTCTTTAATAAGAACCTGATCTGTTTTATTGGCGGAAAAAAAAGTATCCCAAAATTCCGGTAAATTGGTTGCGGCTTTGGCATCGATAACTGTTTGTTTGGCTTTTGCGGGAACATCTTTACGAACTTCGTCAGGAATGGACATAAATCCGCCGCCCATGCCTCCGCCCATCATACCGCCACCCATTCCGCCGCCCATGCCCATGCCGCCACCCATGCCCATTCCGCCGCCCATACCCATTCCGCCGCCACTCATTCCTCCTCCGTTCATCATTCCGCTCATGCCTCCCATGTTTCCGCCCATTCCGCCGGAAATCGGAGTTGGATCAACAACAAGATCAGCCATCGGATAAACTTTAACCGACATATATTTTTTCGCTTCTTCTTCGGAAGTAATCAAAAGAACTTCATTCTTGATGCAATAAGTCAAGTCTTGTTCACTGAGAATGATTCGTAAAATACTACGTAATTTGATTCCGTTGTATTTCATTGGTTCACGAACAACGGGCGAACTTGAAGTGATGCCGAGAGTTCCGGCACCTTTGGGATCAATCGCAATATTGATTCCGGGATTTTTATCCTTAATCATAGTGAACAGGTCTTCGAATGTTGTATTTTCGTCAAGATCCAAATCCATATTTTTTTCGAGTGCTTTACTGATTTTCTTTTCCGCTGCACCGGACTGCGAAAGATCGGAAACGGCGTAGCGTTCTTTTCGGCGTTCCGAAAGGAGAAGCCAACTTTCGGGATCAATATAAGTGATTGGCGGTTCTTCAGGAACCGGAATAAAAGATCGTTCCGCTTCCATCAGTGATTCCACAAACCCGATATGACGCCGATGCCGTAATTCACTGTATTCAACGATATAACTTGCCATTTCCGCCAAACGTTCAGCGGCAAACGGAGTTGTACTATCGGGAATCATTTCCATTGCCACTTTAGCAACAGTTGTCGCAACCTTATATTCTTTGGCTTCCATCAAAGACGCAAAACGATTAAAAATCTGTATCGCTTTTGTTCGTGATTCCTGAAGATCGTGAAGTGTTTGGAGCCGATCACGTTCAGCGGCGGCATTGGCATCCGCTTGAACACGTTTAAATTCTTCGTTGTATTGAACATGCTGTACCTGGCGAATGGTATTACCGATCCGGTCTAACGCCAAAAGACGTTCATCGGAATTGAGTGATGTGTTATCACGAACCATTGAGGCAACGAGTTTAAGATTTTGGATTGCTCCTTCCGGGTCGCTGTTCATTCGCAATGCGGCATCGGTGATTGTTTGCCGGACTTCATTCATCACTTTTTGCGAAACAATATTTTGTTCTTGAGTTACCGTATCGACCAACTGAGAAGCGGGTTTCACGTCAGATACATTGGTATTATTATTGGTAATGTTATTTTCGCTTTTTTCTGTAACATCGGTTTGCTCTTCAAAACGGGTATTGCGGAACGAACCTTTTTGCGAACCGGTATTGACATCTTCGCTGTTTTCTTCAATTGTCAACGGTTCACCTTCGATACATTTTTCAGCGGTTTTATAAAGTCGTTCGGCGGTTTTATTTTTCGGATCAAGACGTAAGACATTGTTCAAAATGCTCATTGCCTGATTACGATTACCGGTTTTGATGGCGGTATCGGCTTTGTTAATTTGGTCGGTAATATTAACAATAAAACCATCACGAATTGTTGCCAACGAATCCCAACCGACGATAGGCATTGTCAAACCGTTGTCTTTCGCCGCAAGTTCTACAACCGCAACAAGAAAATTGTTTCCCGAAACGGCTTCCGGTTCTTGATTGGGCACAAAAGTCCACGCCAAATCCATTTCATTTCCGGGCGTAACACCTTTGAGTTTAAGCGTAAACGATGCGAGTTTTTCGGCGTTGGTTCTTCCGACGAGAATTGTTTCACGATCACTGCGAATCGGTTGAATTATTTTGGGATAAACTTCCCATTCTTCGGGAAAAGCGTAAGAATCCTGATAAGCCCAAACAATTGTTGCGGCAATAGAATCGGCGATTTGTTTTCCGAATAGTTGCGGGAATTTCGGCAAATCAACAAATTCTTTTTTGTTCCTTTCCGCTTGTTCTACTGCTAAATCGGTTCCGGTTTGAATTTGTGTATTCATATCGATAAGATTACCGCCGGTCTGATTGGTCAAGGCTCCGATAAGACCAAGATTTGTTCCCACTCCAACAGCGCAAGCAGTAAACGGAATCCTTGCCGTAACATAATCATTGACTTCTTTTTCAAACAGGGAAACATCAACCGTTTTCGCCATACTTCGACCATTGCCAAAATAAACAACGGCACGTCGTGCATCGATATTTCGTCCGGTGAATGCTTTTTTGGCGGTTTCGAGACCTTTTCCCATATCGGTTGCGCCGAGTGGAACGCGGCGTTGTAATTTTATCAAAGCCGTATTGAGTTCCGCTGAACCGTTTGGCACAAAACCGGCAGTGAGTGATTCTGTTTCCACATCCATTGCAAGAATTTGAACTTGCGCATTTGCCGGAAGATTTTTGATTGTTGCGTGAAGTGTTGCCAAAGTATCATGCCGAGCCTGACCGACCTGACTGGCGGAGGTATCGACGAGAAACACCACTTCAGTGGTTGCCGTGCTGGGAATCGGAACACCCCGCAATCCAACAGCAACATAACTTGTTCCTTCTGGAGAAGTGTAAAAGGCGTATTCGCCGTGAGTTTCTTCTCCTGATAAAGAATTTGTCAAGATTATGGTTAAGAGAACCAAAACGGAAAAAAATTGCCCGATAGTCTGAATGGGACGCAAAATCATCTTACCGCTCCAACTTGCAAGAAAGTTTAATTCAAAATAAACCGGAAGGGAACAATCACTTATAGCATATCTCGTAAAATCGAAATTTCAATTTATTCATAATACTTTTTATATTTTTCCTAATTTTTGTATTTTACATTTTTACCTAATTAGAGACAAGAGTATTTAATAGAGAACACTTACAATTTTTTTTCGACAAAAAAATTTTTTCACTTCAATAGAAGTGGTTGGAATTTCACAAATATTGCTATAAAAAAGCGTTTATCAACAGAAAATAACGATTATATCGCCAACAATTCAAAATTCAAACCACTAACATTTTTTATTTGAACACATTATAATCTGAAAGTTTTGATGATTCTTTATTTAATTTTTACTTAAAAATTGAAAGGTAAAATTATGCAACGGCGTGATATTTTGAAACTTGGTTTGGCGGGCGGATTTGCCGGTTTTTCTTCTTCTGATGTTTTTGCTGAAGAAAAAAAATTGCTCAAAGGGGCGAGTTATAATCAACTTCCGCAATGGCGGGGTTTTAATCTGTTAGAAAAATTTAACGGGCGAAATAATCATTTTATTGAGGACGATTTTCGTTGGATTCGTGATTTTGGTTTCAATTTTGTTCGATTGCCGATGGATTACCGGATGTGGATCAAGGACAATGATTGGCGAAAGATTGATGAAAAAGTTCTTGAAGAAATTGATGAAGCGGTTCGGTTTGGTGAGAGGTATGGTATTCATGTTAATCTCAATTTTCATCGTGCGCCGGGTTATACGGTGGCGCGACCGGCGGAACCGAAAAGTGTTTGGACGGATTCTGAGGCGTTGGATGTTTGTTTATTGCATTGGCGGACATTTGCGAAACGTTATAAAGGGATTTCAAATGATTTGGTCAGTTTCAATCTTTTCAATGAACCGGACAGGGTTGAGCCGATTCTTGATCAGTGTGTTGCGGCTCATAAGGCGATTATCAAGGGAATACGCGAGGAAGATTCAAACCGGTTGATTATTTGTGACGGTTATGAATGGGGCAACAAACCGTTTATTGATCTTATTGATCAAAAGGTTGCGCAAGCGACGCGTGGTTATGTTCCGATGGAGATTTCTCATTACAAAGCGAGTTGGATAGGAAATAGCGGCAATTTTCCGGTTCCGGTTTGGCCTTTTATTTCGGGCAATGGTTTACTTTTGTCGGATTCTAAACGTGAAATTAAAGAGGAATTTCGCGGTGCGTTATTGATTTCGGGGTTATTTCCGAAGCAGACGAAACTCCGTATGAAAGTTGGTACGGTTTCCGGTGCAACAAAGTTGGTGGTTCTTGCCGACGGTAAAACGATTTTTGAACATCAATTCAAACCGGCAGCCGGTGAGGGCGAATGGAAAACGGTTGTATTTAGAAAAGAGTGGAATATTTATCAAAACATTTATGACCGCGATTACGAAACAACAATTCCGGCGGGAACACAAAAGTTGGAATTTCGGGTTACGCAGGGAGATTGGCTGACGTTGACGCAACTTGCTGTTTGGGGTGAAAACATGAAAAAGGAAACTGTTGTCAATTTATTGCCGGATTGGCAGCAACCGCCGTCAAAATTTGAGTATCGGGAATTGGAGCAAAAAGTGGAATTTATTGGCGGTGATATTATTAAAGACAAAACGTGGTTACGAAATCGTTTGGAATCTTGGAAAAAGTTACAAGAGCAGGGTTGTGGAGTGATGGTTGGTGAATTTGGGGCGTTTTCATTGTGTCCGCATGAGGTGGTGTTGAGTTGGATGGGTGATTGTTTAGCGAATTGGCGTGAAGCGGGTTGGGGTTTTGCATTGTGGAATTTTCGGGGCGGTTTTGGAATTTTGGACAGTGGACGAACCGATGTTGATTACGAAAATTTTCACGGACATAAACTTGACCGTAAAATGCTAAAATTATTACAAGGAAATTCCTAAACACTTTAAAAATTCCTGAACACGTTGACCCGATATTGTTCTTGATCCGCCCAAAATTCCCGAAATTCCATTGCCGAAAAATTGGACGGATTACACGCTCCTCGCAATTCTACATATCATCGCCTTAGTGAGAATTATTATTCTCAACGCCGCTAATTGACCCAACGATAAGGAATGTAACGGTTTGCGTTTACGTGTTGAAAATGATCGTTTACGTTCGGAAATCGGGTTGTTGCAACGGGAAATCGAAATTAAAGATGCTCGGTTTGGACGACTTGACCCGAAAAAACGTCCTCATTATTTGCCTTCCGAACGATTAGCAATTCTCGCAATTCGTGCTATTCGCGGTTTGACCAATGAACAAACGGCAAAACGGTTTCAAATTACCGTACAAACAATAATCAATTGGATTCGCGGAATTAACAAGGGCGAATCAGCTGTTCAAATGCCGGAGAAAACAACACGTTATTCTGATTTTGTACGTTATGGTCGTTATTGATCATTATTCACGGCGTATTATGGGATTTGATATTTTTGAACAGAATCCTACGGCAAACC
>JAISNF010000366.1 GCA_031276415.1 Planctomycetaceae bacterium | reverse complement strand
CTTCATTTTCTTTTAGTAAGAGATTGAAGTTTTCGCACAAAAACAGATAGATCAGCAATACGGTTGAAACCAAACCAAAACTAATAATCACTTCACATAAAGTCGGATAATAAACCACCCCAGCATCTCGTATCATACCCGTAATAACCACATTCATTCGATTGGCAAACACCCCAACACTAGTCAGAAAACCATAAGTAATAATCCAACCACGATAGTTGATAAGCGGCGAAAAAACAATCAAAATCGGTATCACTACACCAAATAAATGTTCCGCAATAAACGCAAAACTTTCAAAACTGCCTTCAAACAATAATCCCGTTTCATTGTGAAACACAAGATCACCAATTTTTAATGCCAGATAAAGTAACATAATTCCGCCGCCAATTCGTGCAAGAATTTTTAGAATATCGTTTGATGTTTTATGCCCAAAAGCAAAACCAACCAACACAGATTCCATTACCAACATTGCCGGTCCTACAAAAAGCGATGATAAAAGAAAAAACAGAAAAATCAAAGGACTCCACCAAAGCGGATGCAAACGCCCGTCAGTCATCAAATAAATCGCCCCAAGCGACGATTGATGTAACGTCGGCAACATAACACCAATAATCGCTAACACCGGAAAAAACCGCACAAAAAGCCAGTGAATCCGGCGAAATACTTTTTCCGTAATCACTTCGCCCAATTCTAAAACCTGAATAACCGTGTACAAAGAAACACACCAAAATACCTCAAATAACGCAGATTCGTGTCCCCACGAAATATAAGGACGCCAGAAATTAAACCAACGCCCAATTTCAGTAAAAAGACCAACAAGCATAAGTGTGTAACCAAGAAGCGATATAAGTAAGGTTCGGCGCGAAATTGGTTTTAAACGTTCTATATGCAATATGTGAACAAGAAACGTCGTTCCATAACCCCCGCCCGCTAACGCCGCTCCGGCAAAAACCGCCCAACCCTTCCAAAGTCCCCAAGGCCAATGATCATTGAGATTGGCAACAGATTGTAAGCCAAACGCAAAACGATACAACATAATCGCCGCCGTTAATGACGACAACAAAATCAGAAAAAAACGTAACGGCGTAATTCGGAATGACCAATGATCATACGAGATACGAATAAACCATTTCTTAAATTCAATATTAAAATCCATTGGAAATAAATTTGGGTTGGGTCGTTCTGACATTAAAAGATTCCGGCAGGATTCAAAATCAAAAAACGATTCAAAAACAATTCAATATGTTCATAAAACGTTACATCAGTAAAACACATTTTATCGGCTTTATCGGCATAATAAAAAATTATTCTGTAGTTTCGATGTTATTGTTATTATTACTGTTATTGTTGTTATTTTCGGCGTTTTTTACGTGTTCTTTTCGTTTCGTGAAAAAATAAAGCCCCGTTAATACCAATGCCCAAACCGCACCGAAAATCGGTGTTGAGTGCATATAAGTTGACGTGTACGAAGGAATCGGCTTTTTGGGAACATCCATTTTGAAACCAAGTTGCGCAAACGGCGTATCCGAAACATAAATCCAGGAAGTTCCGCCGGCTTCTTCTTCTCCGTAAATGTGTTGGACATACTGCGGGTCATTACGGAGCAACTCTTTGGCTTCCGCCAACAAATCGTCGCGGTCTCCAAACTTCATTACATTCGTCGGACACACCGACACACAAGCCGGTTGCTGACCTTTCGCAATACGATTATTGCACATAATACATTTCGTAATAACAGGAATTGTTTTATCCCATTCAAATTTCGGAATCTTGAACGGACAAGCCAACATACAATAACGGCAACCAACACAATTATTGGGATAATAAATAACCGGTCCGGCTTCCGTTTTCTGAAAGGCTTTCGCAAAACAAGAGGATACACATCCCGGCTCTTTACAATGCATACATTGACGTTTGACAAACCGCCATATTTCAGGGTTCGCAGAGTTTGTATCGTTTGTTTTATTTGATTCGTTTTTCTCCAATTTATTGGCGTTGGAGTCTGCATCGGCAACCGCCCGCGTTACACGGAATTTTTGAATCACCGTCCAGTTTTCGTCCGCTAATTCGGCGGTTTCGCCGTTGGTTTCTGCGCGGTCATTGATCCATTGATTGCCGTTGTACATCTTGCACGCAACCGTACAACTCCCACAACCAATACATTTGGTAAGATTAACTAATACACCTTTGGACATGATAACCTCCATCAAAATATTTGTAACCATTCACATTCAATCAACCACCCGCAAACTATTAACTATTTTAACTATCTGTTTTTTTTCTTAGGTGCATACTGTAATTTTCGTAATGGGTATGTAAAAGGGCATGAGCGAGTTCACCGTTTGGTTTTCCGAGATAATCTTTATAAACGGTTTTAATTTCGGGATTTTCGTGACAAAGCCGAACAGTGCAGCGTTCATCGACATTGTAAAGTGCGCCGATGCGTGCGGAACGTACTTCGTCGGAAGGCGGTAAGGCTGTTCTTGGTTGTCCGCCACCGCTGATACAACCGCCCGGACAAGCCATAAATTCGATAAAATGCCAATTTCCGGTACCGTTTTGAACACGTTCCAAAACTTTATGCGTATTGCCCATACCTGCGACAACCGCCACACGAACTTCGCCGTAACCGGGGATTTCCAATGCGGCTTCCTTCATTCCGGCGAGTCCGCGAACCGGCTGGAGATTGAAGAGGAGATTGGGCGGTTTTTCGTTGGAAATTTGGGCGTAAGCGGTACGAACCGCCGCTTCCATCACTCCGCCGGTAACTCCAAAAATCGCACCCGCACCGGAATATTCACTCAAAAGATTATCGTAATGAATCGGTTCGAGTTTTAACAGGTCAAGTCCGCGCAATTTAATTAGTTTTGCCAATTCGCGTGTGGTAATAACCAAATCGGTATCTCTAATACCGGGATCACCGATTTTCAAACCGGAATGATTCATTTCGGGTCGTCCTGCTTCGAATTTTTTTGCCGTGCAAGGCATGATGGCGACGGAAAAGATTTTTTTCGGATCAATATTACGTTTTTCGGCATAATAAGTTTTAATCATTGCGCCGAGCATGGACATTGGCGATTTTGCCGATGACAAATTGGGCAATAGATCAGGATAAAAATATTCGCAATATCTTACCCAACCCGGACAACATGAAGTAAATTGCGGAATTGGGGCGTCTAATTTACCGGTGATTCGTTGTACCAATTCGGTTGCTTCTTCCATGATGGTGAGGTCGGCGGAAAAATTGGTATCTAACACGGTATCGAAACCGAGTGATTTAAGAGCGGCGACCTGGCGTCCTTCAACATTGGTTCCTGCGGGCAATCCAAATTCTTCACCCAATGCCACACGTGTTGAGGGAGCGGTTTGGGCGACCACATGTTTATTGGGGTCGTCCAATGCTTTAATCAATTCGGCAAGACCATCTGTTTCGGTGATTGCGCCGGTGGGACACCACAAGGTACATTGTCCGCAACCGATGCAAGGGATATTATCGATGAGTGGAAGTTCATAGTTATACATGACGGTTTCCACTTTGGAGCAAACTTCGGCGCATTGACCGCACAAAATACATTTCCGGTCATCGCGGGTGATTGATAAATTATTGGGATCGATGGGAATACGTCCGCGGACTTGGGCTGGAATATTCCCATTTCCTTCGTATTGGCTGGGCATCCAACCTTCACCGCCGGAGGGTTTGCCGCTACAGCCGATTGTACTCACAACTAATCCTGTCCCAGCCATTTTGATAAATGATCTGCGGGATACATCAATATTAGGTTCGTGCTGATTTTCCGGTTTCATTTTTCCCTCCGAGCGAATTTTTTGGATAATTTAACCTTCAAGTAGTATCTTATTTTATACCGCTTTCAATAACTGTCTAGTGACAAAATCGAAAATAAATAAAATTTTATTGATAAAATTTGTTTTTTTCGGAATAATTTGAAATATAGGTGTTAATTACGGGTTAATTTATGAATTGTTTAGACTGGGTATTCTAATTTGATTTGGAGACAAATTAGTAAACTTTAATACGATCTATTCCCAAAAAAGGTCGATTAACCTTTTTCCGCAAAGATTTTCACGAAACGGCAATGACAACCGACGATATAGACGATATAAATGTCTGAACTATGATTTTTGTGATTTGTGTGATTGATGTGATTGATTAGAATTGATTACGAAAAATCAAAATAATCTGCGATTATCAGCGTCATCTAATCAACAAAAAAATTGTTTGTCTATTTTATTGTTTCGTATTCTCAAAAGATAATCTGCGGCTATCTGCGTGATCTGCGGACAAATTTAAAAATCCTGTAAATTCTGTTGATTCTGTCAAAATCTCTTGATTTTGTCCCAAAACGAAAACCGAACTTGTCAAAAGTGAGAGCGTTCCTAAATTCCCTATTCCCTAAACTCTCTAATCCCTAATCCCTAATCCCTAATTGAGATGCCCAATTTAGGAAGTAATTGATTGTAATACAAGAATTTATGGAAATCCGCCTTGTTAAATTTGGCTGACTGTGTATAATACCAACCCAAACCAATATTGTTAGTTGGATGTTCCTTTTTTGTTGAATGTTCCCTTTGGATGTTTCCTTTTTTTACAAAAATAAAATGATTAAGAAACTGTCAATCGTGTATATCGTTCCTTCACGTTATGACGATGAAGGATATGTTCAACGTTGGATTAAAGGCGTTGTGCCTTCTAATTCGCTCGCGGTTCTTAAAAGTCTGACGAACACAATCATCTCAGCACAACCATTTCCCAATGTCAAAATCTCGTTGGAATCTTACGACGATAATGTCCAACGAATCCCCTTCGAAAAACTCGCTGCCCGAAATCATGATCCCGAAACCCGTGTTGTTGTCGGAATTGTCGGTGTTCAGTCAAATCAGTTTCCCCGTGCGTCCGATATCGCTCTTCGATTTCGGAATCTTGGAATTGACGTAATGATCGGCGGTTTTCATGTTACAGGCGTTCTCGCATTGTTTGAACAGCCATCCTCAGAATTACAACTCCTCATCAATCACGGCGTCAGTCTTATCGTCGGTGAAGCGGAAACACCGGGTGTTATGGAAAATGTTTTTAACGATGCCATTCAAGGGACATTGAAACCGATCTACCGTTTTCCCAAAGCACCGGATTTGTCCCAATCACCGCCGCCGGAAGCCGATCCCAAATATATCGATCACTTCGGAGCAAAATGGGCAACAATTGATTCCTCACGCGGTTGTCCTTACGGCTGCACTTTTTGCACCGTTATCAATATTCAAGGACGCAAAATGCGTTGCCGATCTTCCGAATCCGTTCTCGCAACAGTTCGTAATAATTACGAAAAAGGCGTTAAAAACTTCTTTTTCACTGACGATAACTTCGCCCGAAGTGCCCATTGGGAAACAATTTTCGACGGACTCGCCCAAATGGCAGACGAAGGAAAACATGTTAGTTTTATGATGCAAATTGATACCCAAGCCAGCAAAATTCACAATTTCGTGGATAAAGCCAAGCGCGCCGGTTGCCGAATGGTTTTCATTGGAATGGAAAGCGTCAATCCGGAAAATATCGCCGCCGCAGGAAAAACTCAAAATTGTGTCGATCAATACCGCGAAATGGTTCGGCATTGGCAGGAAATCGGTATTATTGTTCATGTCGGATACATTATTGGTTTTCCAAACGATACGCTGGAATCTGTTCGGCGTGATGTTGTTTTCCTTCGCGATCATGTTGGTGTTGATTTGGCATCGTTTTTCATGTTGACGCCGTTGCCCGGTTCAGTGGATCATCTTGAAATGGTTCGGCGCGGTGATCCGATTGATTCCGATTTGAATAAATACGATTCCTTCCACGAAACATTCACGCATCCAAAAATGAAAGCCGGCGAATGGAAAGCCGCCGCACAACTCGCTTACAGCGAATTTTATACGAAAGAACATTGTACCAATATTTTGCGTCGTTTACCGAAAGAGCATTACTGGTTGATGTTCTGGAATTTGATTTGGTATCGTTATTCCGGCGTGCTTTCGGGAACACATCCGATGATGACCGGTTTTTTCCGTCAGAAAGATCGTTTAGACCGTCGCCCCGGTATGCCGACGGAAAATATTTTCCGTTTTGGTTGGCGTTGGCTTAAAGATTTTGTACTTGACAGCGGTTCCTATATCAAATTATTTTTTGAGTTTCAGGAAATTTGGTTTTTAACACGAAATTATGTTCCCGGCAAAGAACCTGAAACGGAAGTTATTGCCAGTCATGAAATAATGGAGTTGCCTAAAGTTGCTTTGACGCGGCGTTATATTCGGCTTCGGCATTGGTCGCCGCTGGCGCAACTGAAACTGCGATGGAATACATTGCAACAACGTGTTGCGGAATATAATTGGAGCGGTCATTATGACGATGCCGTGCAGGAAATCCGTAATACGCTTTCCGTAACAGCCAATCGGCTCCGAAGTATTAGCAAAACTCTGGCATCAACAATGAATCCGCGTGAAAAACGTGAAGTTCGTGATTTGGAAATAGTTGTCAGTGAAATAGAAAGTTGCCTCGTAGAACTAGAAAAAAATCCGGCGGATCCTTCACTTCTTTACAAAACGGATCAATTTGTCCGTGAAAAATTACTTGCCCGATATGAAGAACTTTCCAGCGGTTGTGTTCGCTTGCGGCGGCGTGTCAACCATTGGCGGACAAACGCTTTAGATAACTTAAAACGCCGACAATTTGGTCGTTGTGCGATTGTTTTGTTACAGCGTCCGTGGCTGGTTGTTGTTGAACTCTATCTTTCCAGCCGGTTTTCTATCGCTGCGTTTCGGAAAGAAATCTAAACATTTCTTTCTAAAAGGACGCCGCGAATCGTAACTGTCTATTTTGCAATGCTAAAGAGGTAGGCGACATTTCGCCGAAGGGTTTTCACCCACGGTCGCAACGGTTGATCTGGAATTACAACAGGGTCACTGTCGGCGAGTACGCCGACGCAACGTTTCCGGCGAAACGTTGCCTACCTTTTGAATTTGTAATCATTAGGTAGGCGATGTTTCGCCGAAACATCGCAACGGTTGATCGGGAACAACAACTGGTTCACTGTCGGCGAGTACGCCGACCAACCTTTGCGGCGAAAGGTTGGCTACCTTCTGAATTTGTAATCATTAGGTAGGCGACGTTTCGCCTGAAACATTTGTAATTCCGCATTGCGAAACTCTCCACTATCCACTCTCAACTATCAACTTTGCTCTCTGTGTTCTCTGTGGTTAAATAAAAAATCACGCCAAACCGCAAATTGAAGGCTGGCAACTTGATTGTGCGCAACGCACCAAAAAATATTAACATGGAAAAGTAGGGTTCAAATAAAATAGTAAAACAATTTCGCGGCATGTTTTTTTAAAATAATCTGCGGCATTTGCGGACTATTTGAATGATGTGTTCGAGCGGTTAATAAAATAGACTGTTACTTTACTTTATTGACCTGTATGTTTTTAGTTTTACGGTAACCGGTTGCACTGCAATAATTCACGGATTATAATGGCACTTTCAATTTTTAATCCGAAGTTCCTGAGAAAATTGGTTGTTTTTTTGACGTAATTCCTTGAATATTAAGCAGATACGTCCAAATTGATTTGAAAACATGTAGGCATGTAATTTTTTTTGCTATACTA
>JAISNF010000334.1 GCA_031276415.1 Planctomycetaceae bacterium | reverse complement strand
TTTTTACTTGTTGCAACCGGAGAGATGAGAAATACCAATATGAAACTTGAATCACTCGGTGATGATAAAGTTACGGTTGGCAATCGTTGGGGCAATGAGCCGGTGTGTTGCGAAGGCATTCCTGCCCAAATAACGCTCAAAAATTCGGCTAAAACAGTAAAATTCCATTCACTTGACGAATCCGGCAACCGCAAACAAGAATTAACACCACAAAAAAACAACGATAACGTTACACTAGAACTAAAACCGGAATACAAAACAATTTGGTACGAAATCGAACTTGAATAGTTTATAGTTAATAGTTATGAGTGAATAGTTGCGCAAGCGAATTAAAAACATTTTGGTAAATAATACGCTTGCGAACTATCCACTCTCAACTATCAACTCTCCACTATATTGTAGGTTGCGCTTCGCTACACCTACGGTTATGCATACATCCCCCCTGGCGGGGTTTATTACGAAAAACAAAAATTTTACTGAAAAAATTTTAACCTTTTTATGAAAGGAACTTTAACATGAAAAAAAATTTATTATGTTTATTGATTTTGCCGTTGCTGGTTTGTTTTTGTGCAACATTATTTTCACAACAACCGCAAACGCCAAACGATGTTGAACAAATTACGAATATTTACACCATCACCCCAAGAACAGGTTCGCAACATCTTGATTTGAGCGAAAACTGGCAACTCGGTTGGCGTGATAATTCAAACAAAAATTTGGACGACCTCAAAACAGTCAACGATTGGATCAATGTCGAACATCCGACAAGTGTTCCTGTTGCGCTTTTCAAAGCGGGAAAATTGCCCGATCCGTACAAAAATCTGAACATTAAACAACACGAATGGGCAGAACAAAAAGTCTGGTTTTACAAAAAAACATTCACGGTTGCCAAACCGGAAAAAGATGGTTTTGTGTTTTTGAGTTTTGACGGTCTTGATTATTGGAGCCGCATTTGGCTCAACGGGAAAGCGTTGGGCAGACACGAAGGCATGTTCGGCGGACCGGAATTTGAAGTTTCGCAACTCTTAAATTACGATAAACCGAATGAACTTGTCGTAACAATTGCATCGGCGAATTACGAAATTCCGAATTTTGCGCCGCGAAATCCCGGTCGATTTATCAAACCATGGTCAACTTCCGGCGGCAGCGGTGTGGAACCGTTTTTCACGTTTGGAATGTGGCGCGGCGTCCGGCTTGATTTTGTAGCAAAAACACATCTTGAACGTCCCTTTATTCGTACAGAAAAAATTTCAGAAGATCATTCCGAAGCAATTTTAACAATTGAAACGGAAATTTTCTCTGATAAACATTCGCTTCAATATAAGTTACATTCGCAAAATAATCATCAATTGGTTGATTTATCAAATCCGGGTTCGTTGTCGAAAGATTCCGCCGAAAAAGCGAAACTGAAAATCCGGCTCGTACATAAAAATCAAACGTTTGAAGAATCATTTCCGGTTCAGATTCGCAAAGGGCGAAGTTGGTACAAACAACGAATAACGCTCAAAAATCCGGCTCTTTGGTCGCCCAACGGTTTGGGAGAACCGAATCTTTATCGTTGCGAATTGGAACTTTTCGAAAACGGACAACCGGTTGATAAAATCGCAACAAATATCGGCGTCCGAACAATTCACTGGACGGAATCAGCGGGAGAACGTATCGGTGATCGCTGGGGAAATTGGCAATGTGTTGTCAACGGTTCGCCGATTTTTGTTAAAGGCGTCAACTGGATGCCGGCAGACACATTGCTCGAATTACCGCGAGAAAAATTCCGTTGGCGGTTACAATTAGCCAAAAACGCCGGAATTCAAATGATCCGAATCTGGGGACCCGGACATCAGGAATCCGAAGACTTCTATGATTTCTGTGACGAATTTGGAATTATGGTTTGGCAGGATTTTCCGATGGGAAATTTCAACACGCCGGAGTGGGTTCAGGATATTTGGGAAGAGCAGGTCATGCATACGATTTTCCGTCTCAGAAATCGGGCATCGCTTGCGGTTTGGTGCGGCGGTAACGAATTTAATCCGTACAGTATCGGCAATACTACATCGGTCGGAATTATTGAACGGAATATCCGCATCTTTGACGAAACGCGGAAATTCTTGCGGACAACACCGGACGAAGGGGCGTTTCATGCTTATCCTGATATGTGTCCTTCTTGGTACAAAAAACGTTTTTCCGCTTATCCTTATGTTGCTGAAACAGGAATTCATTCGATGTCGTCACCATATTGGCTTAGTGAATATATTGATTCTAAAGAATTGCCGACAGTGTACAAAATGTGGGACAAGGAATTTAAAAATACTCATCCCGAAACAACGTTACATTTTGTCGAATACGAACCGGGGCGTGTTCCGCGAATGTTAAGTCGGGCATCGCATATTATTGATATGACTTCGCCCGGAATTGAAGATTTAACGCTGGCAACTCAACTCGGTGCCGAAGAATTTTATCAGATTTTTAGCGAAGGAATACAGGCGAATTATCCTGTAACAACCGGATTGATGCCTTGGGTTTTCGCACGCTCGTGGCCTGTTATTGCCGGAATCCAATTGGTGGACGGCGGCGATCAACCGTTGGCTCCGTACTACGCTCTCAAACGAACTTACGAACCGCAACACGTTTTGCTTGACATTGACCGGTTGCTTTGGAAAAGCGGTGAAAATGTTACGATTCGTGTTAAATCGCTCAACGCCGCCGGACAACAAGGTTTCAAAGGCAATGTTTCCGTGCAGATTTTTGACGATTCGTATAAAATATTGTACGATAAAAAACAACCGATAGAAGTTTCAAACGGTGTTGCGGTGAATCAGATTGATTTTGAAACGTTTACAATTCCAAACGATTATAAAAGCCGATACTTTTATATTGTTACGGAACTTTTCGGAACAGACGGAAAATCCGTATCGCGTTCGGTTTATCGCCCGCGTACAATTAAGGCAATGGAAGACGCCGAATATTTCAAAAAATTTGTTTCCGCTCCCATTGCCTGGATTACGTTAACCGAAGGACCTTGGCTCAAAGAGACGATACAAAAATCTCCGAAAACAACGTTAAACATTAAACGAACAGAACCGAAACCAATCAATTCCCGTGATTTTGAACAAATAGTAACTGTTTCCAACACGGGTAAAGTTCCGTGTCCGTTGGTGATTCTTGACATTGCGTCTGCCGACGTGGTTGTCGATTGCAACGATAATTATTTTTGGCTCGGCTCCGGTGAAACAAAAACAATTACGGCAACAATTCATGCCCGTGACGGCAAAGAACCAAAACCGCTAAATGTTAATGTACGATCATGGAACGCCGAATAAAACGTAACTGTTTCGCCGGATATTTGAAACTCCGGCATTTTATCCCCGACCGGCTTACTACGCCCTAAAACGCTTTGTCAATCACGAACAAAAAAATCGCTCCGGCACCGGAACGGGATTGATTGTATTTATTTTGGAAATATGTTATCATTTTGACTCTTTGACATTTTACCTTTAACCATTTTTACCCCTAACCCACACAATAATGTTATGAAAAAATCAATTTGTTTAACGCTGTTTGTTTGTACTTTGATGTTGAATTTTGCTTCGGCGGTTGTTGTTGGTAATGAATTGTTTCCGTTTGTGATTTCTTTTGACGCCCCAAAGAACGCAACGAATATTTCACATAAACTTGACGCTCCAGCCGGAAAAGATGGATTTGTTCGTGTTCAGGACGGGCATTTTGTTACGGACAAGGGACGTATTCAGTTTTGGGGAACGAATACCTGTTTTGCAGCAAACTTTCTCGAACACGACGCCGCTGACCGAATGGCTGATCGTTTGGCGCGTTTCGGAATTAATTGTGTTCGGCTGCATCACATGGATTCACACGATATTTGGGGCGGCTCCAACGCCAAAACAAAATTGGAACTTGATAAAAATCAACTCGACAAACTTGATTATTACATCGCCGCTCTGAAAAAACGCGGAATTTATGTCAACATCAATCTTCACGTTTCACGTTCATTGGATGAACGCGATGGTTTTCCGAAAAATGTGAATCGTCCTTCACATGATAAAGGGATTGATAATTATTATCGTCCGTTTATTGAAGCGAACAAAAAATATGCCCGCGATCTTTTAACGCACGTTAATCCTTACACCGGAAACGCTTACAAAGATGAACCGTCTGTTGCGATGATTGAAATTAATAACGAAAATTCCATCGTTTGTATGTGGGGTGGGTGGGGAGGTCTCGATGTGATTCAAGACCCGTTCCTTGCCGATTTGCGAAAACTTTGGAATGATTGGCTCAAAACAAAATATAAAAATGATACGCAATTACGCAAAGCATGGAATTGCCGGTCAGTTCCGCTTGGCGATGAATTGCTCAAAAACGGCAATTTTGAAAACGGTTATGTTCCGATAAATGGGCAAGGCTGGAGTTGGGAAACGGACGAAGTTGTCGATGCTTCTGTTACCAATAACAACGGTATTCTGCGGCTTGATGTACGAAAAAAAGGCAAAGTCGATTGGCATCCGCAATTAATCGCAACCGGTTTTGCCGTGAAAAAAGATCAATTTTACACGTTGGAACTGAAAATCAAAGCCAATCGAAGTACAACATTAAATCTTGGTCTTCGTATGAATCATGAACCGTGGGAAGGACTTGGTTTTGATACAAAAATTAACCTCACCTCCGATTGGCAAACAATCAAATTTGTTACACCGTCGCTGGTTGATGATCCTAATGCCCGAATTTCTATCGGCGGTTTTTCCGCTGAAACTGTTTATGAAATTGATTATGTATCGTTTAAATCCGGCGGTGAAATCGGTTTGCCCAAAGAAGCGTTGTTTGGAAATGAATTACTTGAAAACGGTGATTTTCTGAAAGATTACGTTCCGAATGGGGAAGGCTGGAGTTGGGAAACGGATGCCCAAGCGGATGCTTCTGTTACAAATGCGGACGGTGTTCTGCGGCTTGATGTACGGAAAAAAGGCGAAGTTGATTGGCATCCGCAGTTGAGCGGAGGATCATTCAATGTCGAAACGAAACAAAAATATACGTTGGTTTTCACCGCCAAAGCAAACAAGCCTGCGTCTTTGAATATCAGTCTTCGGATGTCTCATGAACCTTGGCAAGGTCTTGGTTTTGACAAACATGAAGAGTTGACCACAGAATGGAAAACATTTCGTTACACCGTTTCGCCGAATCAAAATGACGACAAAGCGCGGATTATTTTGAACGGTTTTCAGGAAGGAATTGTTTATGAAATTGATTCTGTGTCTTTCCAACAAGGCGAAACCGGAACAGAAAAAGAAGCCTCTCTCGCCGCCGGTTCCATTCCTGTTATCTGGAAAAAAGACGCCGGAAACTATGTGAAAGAAGCGGTTGATGATTTTTGTGACTTTTTGTTCGATATTGAAGCGAAATATTGGGACGAAATGTATCGTTTTTTGAAAGACGAA
>JAISNF010000283.1 GCA_031276415.1 Planctomycetaceae bacterium | reverse complement strand
GAAAGGGCAGGATAAAAATTGAGAGTGGATAGTTGATAGTGGAGAGTGTCGCAAGCGGAATTATTGCCAAAATATTTGTAACTCCGCATTGCGAAACTCTCCACTCTCAACTATACACTCTCAACTATCATATACTGCCCTTTCAGGGCGTTGATTGGGGAACGCTTGGAACCCGCCGCGTTGCGGCGGGCTGGCTTGTGTTGCCCTTTCAGGGCGTAGGAAACACATCATTTTACGTTATTTGAACAATTACAAAATAGACAGACACAATGTATTGCGTCTCTACGCATTAAACCTATTCCATCCAAACTCGTGAATGATTACGATTATTTCAATCATTATCAGCGTTTATCTGCGTCATCTGCGGACACATTTAAAAATTATCTGTGAAATTTGCGGACGATTATTTGTTGCGGGTTATGAGATTATGGTTAGTTTCTTAACCATTTTTGGATAATGTCTATAAGATATTTGGCATCAATCGGTTTAGAACAAAAATCGTCCATACCATATTCGAAACAACGCTTCCGATCATCCTGCAAAGAATTCGCCGTCAACGCAATAATCGGAATATGTCCGGTATGTCCGGGTTTTCGTACATCCACTCCAGTCTCCATGTTTCGGATTATTTGCGTTGTCTCAAATCCGTCCATCTCCGGCATTTGACAATCCATCAAAATCAATGAAAAATTTCGTTCAAAAACCGCTTCACAGGCTTTAATACCGTTTTCTACCAACTCAAAATCAAAATCCGCCTTAGTTAAAATTTCCCCAATAACAATCTGATTGATCCGATTGTCTTCCGCAACAAGAATGGTAGGTTTCGTTGACGGCGTTTGTGTTACAGACGGTGCTTGTACCGCTGATTTTGGTTGCGTTATTAATTGCGGTTGCGTTATCGCCGGAGTTTGTGTTGTTTGTGTTACGTTGCCCTCAACCTCTGAATCTGTTTCTGAATCTGTTTCTGAATTTGTTTCTGAATTTGTTTTTGTTGCATTATAATTATTGATGGTTGTATTCAGATAATGTTCTTCATCCCACGTAGTTTTCCATTGTTTTCGTAATTTTTCAATATTGCCCGAAAAAAGATTGCGGTGTGTTACAATATCAAGAAGAGCGTCGAAAAGCGAGGAACAAAAGAATGGTTTGCCAATAATCTGATCAACAGATTCCAACAATAAATCCGTTTCAGAATAATCTTTGGCAAGCGGCGTCAACATAATAATCGCCGTCGATTGCAATTCAGAATTTTGTTTGATTTCTTTAATGAGTTCCACTCCCGACGCATCCGCAAGAGAATTATCAATAATCGCAATCCGATAAGGTTGTCCGTGATGGACAGCGCAACGAAATTCCGACAACGCCTCGTCTTTGGTTCGATAAGCCCGAATATTTATGTCCCAAGATTGAAGCAAGTCGACAATAAAATTTTGCAACAAATTATTTTCAGCGGCGACAAGTATTTTTTGTTTCGCCAATACCTGTCGTTCTTTTCTGAACATGCCGGACATTTGAAAAACAGGTTTCTCGCAGGCTAACGGAATTGTGAATTGGAATCGTGAACCAATCTCTTCCTGACTTTCAACAAAAATTTCACCGCCCATAAGACGAATCATTTCCTGTGAAATAGCCAAGCCCATTCCGGTTCCGCCATATTTTCGTGCGAAAGATGAATCGAGTTGCGAAAAGGAATTGAATAATTGGTGAAGTTTATCCTGCGGAATACCAATTCCTGTATCCATAATCTCAAAACGAATCATAGAATAAGGAATACCGTCTCTTTTCTGCTGAGAATCCAAAGCCGCAGAAAGTTTCACACCGCCTTGAGCCGTAAATTTGATACCGTTATTCAGAAGTTTGAAAAGAACCTGACGCAAACGACCAGCATCACCAACAACACGTTTAGGAATATTCGTTAAATAAACTCCACAGAGTTCCAAATTACAATTCAACGCCTTTGCCGCCAACGCCGCCAAAACCGATTCCAACAATTCCGGCAAATCAAATTCCGCAAAATTCAACTGAATATTGCCCTCTTCAATCTTGGAAAAATCAAGAATGTCGTCAACAATAGAAAGTAAATGCCGACCGGAACTACGCGCCAATTCAACATATTCACGTTGTTTCCGGTTTAACTCTGTTCGTAACAACAAATCGGAAATACCAATAACTCCATTCAACGGTGTACGAATTTCATGACTGATATTTGCCAGAAATTTTGTTTTCGCAATTGAAGATTGTTCCGCTTCAATTCGCCGGATTTGTTCCGTCAAATCATTGAAACAAACCGCAATCAGTTTTTCGCCGTCCTGACGTTCCAATAAATCAGCGGTAAGTTGTACAGGAAATCGGGTTTGATCACAACGTTCCATTTCCGTTTCAAAACGTAACGTTTTCTCCTCTTCCACTTTTTGGAGAAAACCAACCCATTTTTCTTCGTCCAGTAACGGAGCGAAATTTTTGAAATTTTCTCCAACCGGTGATTCCGGTAACTGATATCCGAAAGTTGTTGCTCCAATAATATTAACGTACTGAATGGTTCCGTCCAAATTCAACCAAAATACCGGCTCCGAAATGTGGTCAATCACCAACTGCATTGTCCGTAACGTTTGCTCGGAACGAACCCGAAACGTTTCATCATACAAAAGAATTCCAATCTGATCCTCTTTCGAAGGAAAAACAACTATTTCTTGATAAGGCGTTTCAGAAAAATGCGGAACATAAATATGATACGTTCCCGAATTTCCATCGGCTGCCTCATCCAAACCATACCACCATTTTTCGTTTACCGAAACAGAAAAAATTCGCGTGCCGCGAAGAATTTGCAGAAATGAATTTCCGTACAGATTTTCAGGCGTTGTTTGAAGCGTGGCGGCAAATGCCGGATTAGCATGGGAAATTATATAATCAACCGGCTGATTGCTCTCATCACGAACCACATCAAGAAGAAGCAAACCATTGCTCATTGAAGCAAAAAGAAGCCGGTATTGTTCTTCGCTTTCTTTGACTTTTTTCGCCGCCCAGTATGTAATCGTAACATCATGAAATTTCCAGATTTGAGCGTAACCGGAATGATCGCCGATTTGAACAGCCACCGCATCCCATTCATAAATACGCCCGTCATGGAAAGATAAAGTTCCTACCTGCGGTTTTTGTGTTTCGGAAAGTTGACGCCGGGCTTCTCTAATTTCGTCCACATTCGACGTGAGATTGGCAATCTGATTATCAAATAAGTCTATCGATTGGCTAAACAAACTTTCAGATGTTATTTCAAATAATTCACGAAAACGGGAATTAGTATGATATTTTCCATTGTTTCCGTAACAAACTAAAATACCATCGTCAAGAAATTCAAGAACAACAAGAAGAAGCCGCTCCGTCTGTTCATCATTATCCGTAATCGTTGCAAAATCAGCAATAACAGTTTCCGTTTCATCCACCGCAAAACCGGCAACCCCAATAATTTCCGTTCCCTCCATAACAGGTTGCATTCGGAGATTAAAAAAACGGGAATGAAAATGACCGGTAAGTTTGGAAACCTCTCCCCGTAACGTTTTTTTAAAATATTTGATAAGATTCGAATGAGGTTCAAAATAATCGTTAATTGTTTTGCCGCAAACCTTTTCCGGCGTCAAATTAATCCGGCTAAGTCCTGCTCCGCCGCATTGAATAATCCGCCCCTGCAAATCAAGACGGAAAACAATACATCTCGACGAAGGTATAAACTGCTCAAGCAGTTCCCATGTAGTATCTGATGAAAAAGTTGTTAAATCACTCGAAGCAGACATCGTAACAAAAAATTACATTAAACAATAAAACGATTCGTAATATTTCAGTGAAATTTGGAGCAATTCAGTAATTCAAAAAGGTAAACAGCGTTTCGCCTAAAAACATTTGCTTGTTATTGTTGCGGTTATTGCGTTGTCATTTTTACAGATTGGTTTGACAAACTAATCTTGCGAGAAAAAAAGATAAGTGTTAATCCGCTGCCGAAAAGCCGGCGTGTTCAAAACAATCAATGTTCTGTGCCGAATGCCAATATAGGAATCAATATTAATCGCTTCAATCCGATCCCGAAATTTTTTCCGTACAGACGCAGAAGGTCCGTAACGCCCCAATGCGTTAATTTGAATTTCCGAATCATAAAGAAAAGGATAAAACATCAAACGGAAATCCATCGGATTGTACAAAATAAGTATCTTTTCAACCAATTCAGGAATTTGTGCATACTTGGCGTTTTCTGAAAAATCATGTTGATCAGTTGCCGGTGATGCCATAACCATTCGGATTCGTAATTGTTCAGGGGAGTTCTTTTCCGAATCGGAATTTTTTTCTGAATCAATATTCTTTCCCAAATCAATCATGGCTTCACCAAGTATCCGATTCCCAAAACTAAAACCAAGAAGACAAACACAACTTTGTGATTTTAAGGATTGTAAAAAACGCGACAAATATTGTCCATTGGCAACAGTAACCGGAATTTTAGCACGAATATCCGGTCGAAGTACATGGACAACACGTTGCGAAGGCCAATTCCAAAATACCATCCGATAAGGTTTATCCAAAGGTAAAAGCCGCATAATTCCTAAACCAACTTCAATTGTATTCGCAGTCGTCGAAGTGTAACCGGGTACAAAAATAATAAGCGGAACAACCGGATTTTGAGAATCAAAAAACGTGACAAAATTTGAGTTTTCCCAACGATTATTTTGAAGACGACGATATTCGATACGTTCAAAATCAGCGATACTCGCGTGTGTCCATGAAACAGATTGTGTATCAATCATCCAAACATCTTGTTCCGCAAAAACGATTGCCGTTGTTCCGAAACATGTTTCAAAAAATATTCCGAAACACAAAAAAAACAAAAAAACAGAATAGCGGAATATCCAATGAAAAAAACAGGATAATAAATTCATTGTTTTCGCCCTTTGCTCTATCACTAAATTACTAAAATATGAGTCTTAAAATAGTTACGTTGAATTTATCTTACGGGAACTTCTAAAAACCACAAATAGGTACTTCTAAAAACTCAACTTTATTTTTTAAAACCACAGAGAGCAGAAAGAAGGAAGTTATTCTGATCAACTATATTGATTGTGATATTTTTTGTAAATGATATTAAAAGTTAGGTAAAAAACATATTCAAAAAAGTCTCTTAAAAAATTCCAATCTGTGAACTCTGTGTTCTTTGTGGTTAATAAAAAAAACAGTTATTAGAAGTTCCCTTCCATGATTTTATTTCATTTGAATTGAGCAAAGTGAATTGAACGAAGTGTTAGATGAAGCGTGATTTAACGGATGATGATTTAATGTTGCGCCGTATCAATCCAGATGGTTACGGGACCGTCGTTAAGGAGTTCGACGTGCATTTCGTTACGGAATGCGCCGGTTGCAACAGAAACTCCCAAACTTCTGATTGTTTCAACGAAAATTTGATAAAGCCGATCTGCTTTGTCTGGCGGAGCCGCTTCTGTAAAACTTGGTCTTCTTCCTTTACGGCAATCAGCGTAAAGTGTAAATTGACTTACAACCAGCATCGAACCGCCGACATCAATCAATGACCGGTTCATTTTTCCTGTTTCATCTTCAAAAATACGGAGTTCCGTACATTTTTTCGCCAACTCTTTGGCTTCTTTTTCATTGTCTTCCGTTCCGACTCCGAGAAGCACCAACAATCCAATCCCAATTTCGCCGGTTATTTTGTTGGTTGCCGGAAGAGTTACCGAAGCCCGTTTGACACGTTGAATACAAACACGCATTTTCGCTGAAAAAATAATAGTAGGAACTTTTAAAAAACACAAATTTATTTTTATTAACCACAGAGAACACAGAGAATAAAAATTTGTATTTATTTAGTAAAGTTTCGATTTGGTTGAAATTCCGTACGTTTCGTATTTTTAAGATAGAGAAAAGGTCTATTTTAATCTAACCCCTGTTTGGTGTTAACAGGTATTTCTTCATTTATCTTCCTCCGATGAGGCATAATCGTTTTCCGTGAAAGGTTTGTCCTTCAAGTCTTGCGGGATCGTTTTGGTATTCGTCAAACGCTTCCGCAGAAAGTTTTTTGCCCCAAAGTGTTGGGTATTTTCCAGTAATACAGGCACGGCAAAGTTCTGTTTCCGGTAATCCAATCGCCCTCGATACAGAATCAATCGGTAAATAACGCAATGTGTCCGCCCCAAGATCATGAGCCATTCGGTTTTCAATTTCACTCGTTACCTCCCACTCTTCCAACGGCGCACCATCCATGTATTGCGGAACAAACAACTCGCCGTATGTGGACATGTCAACACCGTAAAAACACGGTCCAATAATCGGCGGACACGCCGCACGAACATGAATCTCCTTGACATGCCCCAATTCCCGAATCCGTTGCAATAAAACCCGCATCGTCGTACTGCGAACAATTGAATCTTCCACCAGAAGTATCTTTTTTCCCTCCAACACCTCCCGCAATGGAGTATATTTTGTTTCCGCCTTTTTCCAACGATGTTCGCCGCCTTCAATAAAAGTTCGTCCGCTGTAACGGTTACGAATCAATCCTTCGCGGCTCGGAATCCCCAGTTCAAATGCCATTGAATCCGCAGCGGCTTTGCTGGTGTCCGGCACCGGAACAACTATCGTGTTACCGTCAATCGCAACATCATGATTGTTCCGCTCCTGTTGCGCTAATTCCGCACCCAGATTTTTTCTCGCTAAATAAACACTTCTGCCATCCAACGTGCTGGCAACATTGGCAAAATAAATCCATTCAAAAAAACAATGAGCCGGCTGTTTCCGTTCAGCAAAACGCTCCAACCGGATTCCTTTTTCGTTGACAAGAATCACCTGACCCGGCTCCACATTTTTAATATTTTGAATATCAAAACCAAGATTGAAAAGTGCCACACTTTCACTGGCAGCCGCAAACAATGATCCTTCCACCGCATAACAAAGCGGTTTCATTCCAAGCGGATCACGCGCCACAAACATCTCTCCAAGAGCATTCAGAAACACCATACTGTAAGAACCGTCAAAAAGATTCGCCAATGATTGGCAAACATCCAGAAGATTAGGTTCTTCTTGCGGCGAAAGAGCAGCACAAATATAGTGCATAAATACTTCCGTGTCGGTTTCACGCGCCAGATAAGTGTTGCCGTCATTGAGGAGTGTTTCGCGAAGATTATTATAATTAGCCAGTTGACCGTTGAAGGCAAAACTAAACCATTTATGCTTTTTAATATGATGCCGTTCAAAAGGTTGGGCGTAACTTCGATCATCACGCCCGCAAGTAGCATAACGAACATGACCAATAGCAGCACGTCCGGCGTATTCTTTCATCAAATCCACAAACATTGTGCGTTTTGACGAATGAAACACTTCCGATACAGAACCAATTTCTTTGTGCGTGTCAATTAATTGTTTCCGAAACGGAGAATATGTTGTAAAACCGGCGGCGAGTTGACCGCGATTTTGCAAATCCAACAACATTCGCGGCATCAAATAAGACACTTCTTCACGCCCTTGAACTGGACAAAGCGGCGACGACTCACCCTCTGGAAAATGATAAATCGCCGCTACACCGCATTCTTCGTGGAGTTCGGTCATAAGTTATTCTCAATCCTGATTATAAATTGTGTAATTATTGTAAATTGTAAATATTTCAGCCATTTGATAATCAAGAAACAGTCAACATTTTCCGCAAACATTGTCAATTTTTTGATTTTCGTAAACCAATAAAACAAAAGACCGGTTTGAAACGGTGTGAAGTATAATCGTTTACCAATCTTTTTCAACAGGAATCGCTTGCATGAGCAAGGCTCGTAATTTTTCACGTTTTTCGTTGGCTTCCTGTTGACGGCGTTTAACCTGAC
>JAISNF010000509.1 GCA_031276415.1 Planctomycetaceae bacterium | reverse complement strand
TAGGCTTGACCGAGTAATTCGCCTTGACCGGCTCCGGTGGCGGTGGTGGCTTCGTAATGTTTGATTTCTTGACCTTCCTTGATAATGATTTCCATATCAATTCCGCCCGGATTCGTGATCACCGTGTAATCCTTATTTTGCAACATCGCCGGAACCTGCAAATAAGAAACCAACGCAACCATCAATGCAACAGAAAATACCAACATCACATCCACAAGATTCGCAACCGACGAAAGCGGTTCAACATGATCTTCCTCTTCAAAAAATTTTATTTTTTTCATAGTTGTACACTTTTCCTGTTAAGCGGTTTCTTTGGAAGTTTGTGTTGCTGAAAGTCTTTCGGCAGCAAAATTTAAGAGAATCGAATCGTCCCGATACCAGCCCTTTTTCGCACTGTTAATCGCCAACGCAATTAAACTAATCAGAACTCCAACCGCTGTTGTCGAAAAAGCAATCACCATCTGATTGGAAAGTGTTACTAAATCGCCTTCGGCAAGTCCAACTAACGCCGGTCCCAAAGGAATCAATGTTCCCATCAAACCGATAGCCGGTCCGTATTTGGTCAGATCGGCAATTTTCTGTAACTCCGTCCGCCACGCCGATTCAAGATCGGCAATCTTTTTGTTAATAAGCAGCGAATCATCACTGCGTGTTAAAATCAGGTTCAGCGTCTTTTCAAAATTACCGGAACCGTCAAACACGGAAACTGTTGCGTCCTTATTTTCAAGGGCTTCTGCAAACTTTTTACGTTGCGATTTTGATTTCATACGGGCGATAAATTCGTGTACCGTAATACCCGATAAATAAAGCGTGTACACAAGACCAAAAAGCAACGCCAACATGACCGGAATCATCAGCGATACCGAAATAATGTAAAAAATATTCGTTAAAATCGGCATGGTTTTAGTTAATAGTTAAAAGTTAAAAATTGTTGTTAAGAGTTAATAATGTTATGTTTTGTAGTGTTTTAGCGATTGTTTTTCGGCACGATAAAATCCGTAGGCAAAGGTTGTTGCCATCAGGATCAACACACCAATCAATGGAAATATTTCCGGCATATATTGTGAGCCGGAGGTTGAGTGAAACGAAAGTTTAATAGTCAGACAAGGTAACAACGCTCCCGAACAAATCAGAGCAAAACCGGCAAAGAAATGAATCGTAATCAACTGGTATTTTCCAAACCACGCCAGTATAAATGCCAACATCCCCAATACCGCAACCAAAACAACCGCAACATAAATACCAATCATCATCGGTATTGTTTGTCGGGTGGTGATCATCATATTTTGTTCGATCCAAAAAATAAACACGAGAAGAATAGGCGACGGTAAAACCCCAACAACCGCAATAAACCATGAACGGATTTCATGCAAAATTTGTCCCTGACGCTCGCTACAAAATTCTTGCCTGAGCGAACCAAACACGGTAATTGTTGTCATTAAAATTTGAAGTATGGACAAACCGGTTAGTGTTGACGGGTTCATGAGCCAAATCTGAAACATTTTCGGCGATTGGGAATCCGCTTTGGGCGCAAGCAATAACGCCGCAAGAACAATAAGCCCCACCGTTATCAGACTCATATTGACGCTGCGCACCCGAACAAGCGAAACGGCAGTGGAAAACAAAATCACGGCGGTCAACACAACAAGAGTTGCTCCAATCCATTGTTCGTCAAAACTTTGCCAAAACGGGCTGATCACGATAGATGTCATGAAATGTAAATAAAAGGATCAAAAAGTGTGTGCCAAAACGGATAATCGACAATTAGAAGTTTACCTTTCCAAACAACACTTCGATTTTAATTATCCTGAAAAATTTGTCAATGAGGGAAAGAAGATTTATTTTCCCCAAACATTTTGAAGCGTTACATTTTGCAAGAATTTCCGTCCGTAATCCAATTCACTGTCGGCGGGTACGCCGACCAACCTTTGCGGCGAAACGTTGCCTACATTTTTTGTTCCGTAAACGAACGAAAACGCCGATTACTTTGTGACGGAATACGAAAGATTATGATTTTTTCGGGGGATGTCGGGTTAGAATGGTTCATCGAAGAGGTTAATATCTTCGATAGTTTCCTTATTTTCGGGAACTTCAACACGGTCTTGCGGAACCCAGCGAACTAATTGGTAATTTATTCCGGCGGGCGTATTTGTATTGGGATTGATTTTTTGGGCGGTAATATGAAGGACAAAAAGTCCGCTTTTTGTTGACGGATAAACGGTTGCGGTCATATTCCAGTCCGGCAATCCCTCTATCTGTTTCGGCGGAACCGGTTTAATCCGCGATTGCTGAGCCAGAAGTTCATTGAGCAGAGTTTGACAGGCGAGTTGAGCATCCGCTAAATCAGCGGCGGCAATTGATCGTTGATGAATTGAACGCATTATTCCCAGCACAGCAGTCAACCCAAGAAGAAGAATCACCGTTGCCATCAGAATTTCCAATAACGTATAACCATGCCGTATCATAAAATTTTACCGCTCCAGAATTTCGTCAAGCCGTTTGCCGATTTCCAACTCAATTTGATGCGCCGACGCCGCATAAACACTCTCCGAACACCCAAAAGGATCCGCAATATCACCGCCGTCCGTCCGAAGAACATTCAACCGCGCATCCGCACTAGGCCAAAGCGACAGAATTGTTTCACGATGATTCCGTGTCATTGTAAAAATATGATCGGCAAACCGGACATGAGTTTCATTCAATTGTTGTGAGCGGTGATCCGTCAAATCAAGTCCTTTACGCCGAAGCACTTCAATCGCATGGGGATTTGCCGGAGCCGTATAACCGACAGCAACACCCGCCGAAAGAACAACAATTCCATATTCTTCCAACTGATTGAGCGAACAATGTAAACGTTGAGCGATTAGAAATTCGCAGATTCTTTCAGCCATTGGACTTCGGCAGGTATTGCCGGTACAGACAAACAAAATCATTTGCGCCGTCAACCGTTCAAGTGTTTCCCGTTTGAACATTCCGTCCCGTAGAATGGAATATTGCCCATCCGAAACCCTCAAAATGGTGGACGATTTTGCTTCGGAGCGATCTCCGTCGTCAACAATCAGATCGATTTCTTTTCCTAATTCGATAATAATTTCGTCGACTGTTTTTTTTTCGCTTTGACCTGTTCGGTTTGCGCTGGTCAAAATAACCGGTTCCCCTAATTCTTTCAAAATATTCAAGGTCAATGAATGATTAGGAACACGAAAACCAACGGTTCTTTTTTGGTCAATTGTTTGCGACACTACGTTTTGAACAGTTGGCGGTAAAAAATAAAAATCACTTTCGCAAGCCGGAACATCTAAAACAAGACTGATGGGACCCGGCAGACAACGCCGAACCAGACGTTGGGCGAGGGGTTCCATATCCGGCACAAAATCATTAACCAATTCGATTCCTGAACAAGCCAATGCAAACGGATGATTTTCCGGTCGGTTTTTTAGTTGGATTAAACGTTGCACTGCTGCCTCATCGTATGCTCTCACAGCCAGCCCGTAAACTGTTTCTGTCGGCAACACGATGATTTGTCCTTTTTGCAAGGCAGCAACCGTTTTACTTGTAGTATTTTCGTTATCAGAAGAAAAAAGTCGTTCGAAAGGCATAGGAATTTACACAAAAGAATCATAATTACATTTTGCTCAAATTATTACACAGCGTATCTTTATTGTCAACGACCATAATCATGTTCTTACCCGCAGAAAATACCGCAAAAAAAGAGAAAAACGCAAACAATATTTCAATGAAATTGAAACTTTCGGCGAAAACGCCAAAACTTTCGTCAAATGTCCCGAAACTTTTGAGGAACACCTGAGATAGGCAACTGTTCGCTGAACAGTTACGTCGGCGTACTCGCCAACAGTTGACCCTGTTGTAATTCCAGATTAACCGTTGCAACTCTTCGGCGAAGGGGTTGCCGACCTAAAAAAATCATCTGCGATTATCTGCGTCATCTGCGGACAATTTTCAAAATAATCTGCGGACTAATTCTTTTCGTTTGCCTTGAAAAGGTAATATTTTTTCCTATGATATGTTATTTGAATTTGTTTGCGGGAATTGTTACTGATACATTATTATTTTATGATCTTGTTTGAAAATCTTCGGTATCGTTCGGAATTGCTTTATCGTATTCGTTGTTTTTTCCATGAGCGTCATTTTGTCGAAGTGCAAACGCCGGTACTTTCGGCGGATACTATTGTTGATAAACATATTGAACCGATTGCTGTTACCGATTCTTCATTTCCTGTAACGTTGCATCAAAATCAAACGTATTATCTCCGAACATCGCCGGAATTTGCGATGAAGCGGCTGCTTAGCGGCGGTATGGAAGCGATTTACGAAATGGGAACGGTGTTTCGGAAAGGAGATCGGGGGCAATTTCATAATGTCGAATTCACAATGCTCGAATGGTATCGGGTTGGCGATGATTATTGTACGGGCATGAAATTTTTAGCCGAACTGATTCGGTTTATTGAAAAAACGTTACCGACAATTGTTTACTGTTCTTTTCAGGATATTTTTCAGAAATACACCGGAATCAATCCGCATCGGACAACAGCGGTTGAATGCCGTAATATTGCTGTTCGGAAAAATCTTTCTTATCCTGATTCTTTGGCGGAAACGGAGGATTGGATTGACTTATTATTTTCGGAACTTGTTCAACCGAATCTTCAATCGGTTATTGTGTACGATTTTCCGGCGGCACAATCTCAATTGGCGCAAACACGAATCATTTCCGATTCATTGGGAACAGTTACGGTTAGTGAGCGGTACGAGTTATTTTTGAACGGAATTGAAATTGCCAATGGTTATCATGAATTGCTTGACGCTGCGGAACTTCGCAAACGTTTCCGTGAAAATCTTCGGTATCGTCTTGCGGCGAATCGCGGGGAGTTACCGGTTGAAAGCAGGTTATTATCGGCGATGGAATCGGGAATTCCGGCATCCTGCGGCACGGCACTCGGAATTGACCGTTTGCTGATGGTATTACTTCAAACTCCGTCCATCGACGATGTTATGCCGTTTCCCATTGAAATTTGCTAATTATTTAACCACCGAGAAGATCGGGAACACAGAGAAGAAAATTTGTATTTATTCAGTAGTGTTTCGGTTTAGTAGAAATTCCGTAATATTTCCTAAGTCCCGCAGGGACGAGATTGAAAATTAAAAAAATCCTCTGTGCTTTCTGTGCTCTCTGTGGTTAATAAAAAAACTCTGCGGTTAATAAAAATAAATTTATGGTTTTTAGATGTTACCTCTTTTGAATTTTCTGCGAGCGAGGCAGTTAATTTATCCCAAATCGGAACAATTTCAGGAAAAAGTCGGGGCTGTTCTTGAAAAATCGCCGGAAGTATCGGATAATTCACCACTTTGAAAGGGCTTGGATGTAGGCAACCGGTTGATGTTGTTTCCATTTCCGTCCGAAAACAGAGGCAATGTCGGTGAGTACGCCAACACAACATTTACGGCAAAATGTTGCCTACCTCTTTAAAAATTGGTTTTCGTCTCCCAATAGAAATTGATAATTGATTCAAATTATCTCCGCGGGGCATTGCCAATGTAGCCGGCAGTTTTAACCGCCGGAATATGGAAGAGCGGATTTTAAAGTACAAAAAATAATCCGCCGATTTTTGCCGATTATTTTTACGAATAAGAATTAGGAAACAACCTAATAATCAAACAATTAATCAAATAAACCACAAATAAACAATGTTACAAATGGAACAATTAGTCGCACTTTGCAAGCGGCGGGGATTTTTATTTCAATCGAGTGAAATTTACGGCGGTCTCAACGGTTTTTGGGATTACGGACCGCTTGGTGTTTTGCTGAAGCGCAACGTTAAAGAGGCATGGTGGAACGACATGCTGACAAATCACAACGAACTTGTTACGCCAAACGGTGCGCCCGGAACCTATGAAATGACCGGTTTGGATTGTTCCATCATCATGCACCCGCAAGTCTGGAAATGCAGCGGGCATTACGATTTGTTTCACGATTATATGGTCGATTGCCGTGAATCGAAAAAACGTTATCGTTATGATCACGTGATCGGTCGTTTTGTAACAGGAAAAAAACGCGGCGAAAACGGCGCACCGGCAACCGAATACAAAATTTTCGTCACCACAATGGAAACCGAAAATACCCAATCCGCTCTCGAAGAAACAGCGTTGAAATTTTTCGGGTTACGGAAAAAAGATGCCGAAACTCTGAAATGGGAAGGAACTATTCAATCAATTTCAAAATTGCCCGATTTTAACGAAGTTCTTGCACCGGACGCAAAACATCTCGGAACATTGACACCGCCGCGCGAATTTAATCTGATGTTCAAAACAGTAATCGGCGCACTGGGAAGTGATGAGGACGCTTCTTTTTTGCGACCGGAAACGGCGCAAGGAATTTTTGTTAATTTTAAAAATGTTTGTGACAGTACGCGGGTTCGTATTCCGTTTGGGATTGCGCAGGTCGGCAAAAGTTTTCGCAACGAAATAACGCCCCGCAATTTTACATTCCGCAGCCGCGAATTTGAACAGATGGAGATTGAGTTTTTTTGTCATCCGTCCCAATCGCCGGAATGGTACAAATATTGGCGTGATTATCGTTTTCGGTGGTATGTTGAGATGGGTCTTGCGGGAGAGCGATTACGGTTACGGGAACATGAAGCGGATGAATTATCGCATTATTCTTGTGGAACGGCGGATATTGAGTATCAATTTCCGTTTCTGCCGGAAGGCGAATACGGCGAACTTGAAGGGATTGCTCATCGCGGCGATTTTGATTTACGTTCACATATTGAAGGTAAACTTGTCAAAGACGACAATCAACTTGTCGTAGAAAAATTATCAAACGGACAACCGAAACATCGCGGCAGCGGCAAGGATTTATCGTACTACGATGATTTAACGAAGGAGCGTTATATTCCGCATGTGATTGAGCCGTCGGCGGGTGCTGATCGGGCGACGTTGGCGTTTCTTTGCGAGGCGTATCGGGTTGATACTGCGCCGGACGAAAAAGGGCAACCGCAAGAACGAGTTTATTTGAAATTTCATCCGCGTCTTTCGCCGATTAAAGTTGCGGTATTTCCGTTGGTTAAAAAGGACGGAATGCCGGAAGCGGCAACAGAAATTTACGGCGAACTCAAAAAGAGTTTTTCGGCGTTTTACGATGACAAGGGGGCGGTTGGCAGGCGTTACCGGCGACAAGACGAAATCGGAACGCCCTTTTGTGTTACAGTGGACGGTCAAACCTTGCAGGATGACACGGTAACAATTCGCGACCGCGATTCGTTACAACAAATCCGCCTCAAAAAAGAAGAACTCGTCCAGGAACTCCGTAACAAATTGGAATCGTAATAAAAATCGAAGTTACTTTAGGGAACTTCTAAAAACCACAGAGAACACAGAGAACACAGAGTTCACAGAGAGGAATTTTTAAAAAATTATTTTAGATCAAATGTCAATTATAATATTAAATAACATTTTAATTCCAATTAAAAATTTCCTCTGTGTTCTCTGTGTCCTCTGTGGTTAATAAAAATAAATCTGTGGTTTTTAGAATTTACTTTATTTTCGGAATGCAATTTCTTAACTATTTTGTAGGAGTAATTCTTTGTCTTTTCAGCAGTTGATTATTCGTTGGCTTACTGCTCAGGTTTTACAGAAGGCGAAAAAAGAAATCCTGAAAGTACCGGAAACAATAGCCGATACAGATACTTCAGCGGACACTTTGAAAAATCCGGTTATTTCCGAACAATTATGTTGCGAAGATTCGCCGGACAAACCGGAATCAACAGAAGTTGATCTTGGATTTGTGTTTGCAATGCCGATGGAAGCCGCTGGCGTAACAGATATTTTGAAAAAGGTTCAAACAACTCAAGGGAACGGACGAACATTTCATACCGGTATTTTTCATGGTTTTCGTACTGCTATTGTCGAATCCGGTGTTGGTCAGGCAAATGCCGGTCGCGCTGCCGAAGTGTTGATTGACGTGTTCAAACCGAAACGAATTCTTTCTGCCGGTTACGCCGGCGGATTGGCGAAACGATTAAAACAGTTTGACGTTTGTTTTCCCGAAATATTGCTTCGTGAATCCGACGGGAAAAAATTTTACGCATCAAATTCCGTTCCTGAAATCATTGACGAATCGACTTGTTTGGAAAAACAAAACCGGAAACTCATTTTGCTGACAACTGATTTTGTCGCGGGTTCTCCGAAACAAAAATCAATGTTGTATCACAAAACCGGAGCGGAACTGGTTGACATGGAAACTTTTGCGGTTGCAGAAGTTTGCCGGAAACATCAAATTCCGTTACTTGCGGTTCGCATTATTCTGGACACCGCTGAGGAACAAATTCCTAAAGATGTTCAGCGGATTTTGAAAAATGTTGAAAAGGGCAGTGCCAGATTAGCGGGTTCGGTTATTGGTTCAATATTTTCACGCCCGTCGTCAATGCTTGATCTTTTTTCGCTCAAACAACGTGCGCTCCGTGCCACTGACCGCCTTGCCAAACAAATCGCCGCAGAATTA
>JAISNF010000076.1 GCA_031276415.1 Planctomycetaceae bacterium | reverse complement strand
TACTTCTTCCGGCTGTGCAAGCCGCACGAGAAGCAGCAAGACGTATGCAGTGTGCAAACAATCTGCATCAAATTGGGATCGGATTGCACAACTTTCACGACACTAATGGGTATTGGACCCCTAATCTGGAAGCAGTCGATTCGACTGACAGCGTGAGTGGAACTTCCGCAGCACGGCGCAGCGGTTGGTCCTCATTAGCCCTGCTACTGCCTTTCATAGAGCAGTCCGCTCTCTATGATAAAGCTGGTGTTGTAACATATCATACGCCGTATGAATCGTATGATGCCGATACAGCAGCAGGTATCGTTACACCCAATAGAGGAGTACAAACAGCGATTAATTCTTTTATATGTCCATCGGATGAAAATTTTACGCCGGAAGATGGACAACTAGCTAAAGCCAATTATTCGGCAATTCGAGGCTTGTTTTCGTACAATGGAGTTGCGCCGACTACCGGTACCTCACCATTGCCCATGCCGCATAATTTTACAACTAATACCGGTGTGTTTCTCGCAAGTTTCCACGAAGGAGGTTGGAAAGGGTTCGGCTATGGAAATAGAAAAGTATCTTTTGCCGATATTACAGATGGAACAAGCAATGTGTTTGCCTACGGAGAAAAAGCAACAGAAACAAATTCCAGCGGAAGTATTTTTCTATCTGTTGTTTGGGCAGGACCTCCCGGACCTGGACCACTGGGAATGATTTCTTCAGCGGTGGGTTATAAACTCAATTCGCCAACCGAACGAGAAGCAATCGCCTCAAAACACGCTGGACGCGGGGCTAACTTTTTGTTCTGTGATGCCTCTGTGCATTGGGTAAGTGAGAATATATCGTTTAACAATGGTAGTCTTACTGTTATCGGTTCATACGATCCTGCTTCCACCACATCGGCATCAAGTTTAGATGAATTTTATACCGATGCACCAAATCTCGGTATCTATCAATTGCTCGGTTCAAGGGACGACGGTCAATCCGTTACATTACCGTAAAGAAAAACAAAGTAAACCAAAACAAGTTAAAAAACAATATTACCGTATCGTTTACAGACGGACAAAACATTAAACTTACAAACCGGAAAAAAACAATGTTCATTAATACAATCTATACTAAACAATCACCATTTCCATCGTCAATATTGGTTTTTATCCTGATTGCGTTGTTTTCTATGTTGATGTTTACTGGTTGCGGCGATCCTAACATGGCTTACGTCAGCGGCAAAGTCCTGATAGACGGACAACCCGCTCCCGAAAGTCTTATTGTTCAGTTTCAGCCGTTGGATAAGAACGGTTCGCCTTCCTCATCCTTCACAGATAAAAACGGTAATTACGAATTATGGTTTTCCAAAACCGTCAAGGGAGCACAAATTGGAAATAACAAAATTACTGTAATACAACAACAAAATGAAAATATGCCGCAACAAAAAATGTTGCCGTTTCTGGCATCCTTTAACAAGAACACGCCGCTAACTTATGAAGTTAAAGGCGGGAGACAAACATACGATATTGTCATTGATACGTCCAAGATTCCCGTTGAAAAGAAAACGGGAATACGGAAAAGATGACTCACTCAATAACCCCTATACAAGGAGAAATTCAAATGTTACGCAAGATTTTTGTATTGTTTTTTGTTCTATTCTCTGTTCCGCTTTTTGCAGCAGAGGAAACTCCGAACATCGTCTTGATTTTCATTGACGATTTAGGATATGGAGACATCGCACCTTTTGGCGGTTCGATACCAACTCCCAACTTGGACAAACTCGCTAAAGAAGGCAGACGATTTACGGACTTTGCGTCGTCTTGCCCGTATTGCAGCCCTTCCCGCGCTGCTATTTTGACAGGGGCTTTACACGCCCGCGTTGGAATACACAATGTCCTAATGGCAAATTCACCTATTGGATTGAATCCCAACGAGGAGACTATTGCCGAAGTTGTCAAGAAAAAAGGTTATGCCACCGCTATTTTCGGTAAATGGCATGTGGGAGACAGAAAAGAATGGCTTCCCTTAAATCAGGGCTTTGATGAATATTATGGAATACCGTATTCTAATGACATTGGACCTGACCGTTCTATTCCGTTGTATCGTGGCGGACTTATCACAGAAGGGGATAAGACGGTAGAAATTCTCGACAATGCCGAAAAAAATGACTCATTGACTGCCCGTTATACAGAACGTGCCGTCAAGTTCATCGAAAAGAATAAAGATAAACCTTTTTTCCTTTATCTTGCACATAATGCCGTCCATACTCCGCTTGGTGTGGGCGACAAGTTCAAGGGTAAGACTTCGTATGGGAAGTTCGGCGATGATGTGTTTGAGACGGATTGGTCTGTCGGCGAAGTTGTCAAAACATTGGACAGGCTTAACCTCCGCCGGAAAACTCTTGTCATTTTCACATCAGATAATGGTCCCGCTCTTGCCGGTCGAAAGGACGGCGGATACGATACGACTTTACGGGAAGGCAAAGGAACGGTGTTTGAAGGTGGAGTAAGGGAACCGACTATTTTTTCCCAGCCCGGAACAATTCCTGAAGGAACGTCAACAAATCAATTTGCAGCAACTATCGATATTTTGCCGACCATTGCAGCGATTATTGGTGCGCCGCTTTCCGGCAACAAAATTGATGGTAAAGATATTCGACCATTACTTTACGGCAAAGAAGGGGCAGTGTCTCTTCATGAAACTTATCCTATTTACGTGGGTGGACAATTACTTGCTGTTAGAGATACCAGATGGAAACTCATTTTTCCGCATGAATATCGTACCTCCGAAAAGACTGATGAAGTTTCTCCTGAAGGGTATCCTATCCACAAACGTAAAAAACAAGAGTTAGCACTCTATGATCTTCAAAACGACATTGGCGAAACAAAGGATGTAAAAACAGAACATCCCGAAATTGTTAAACGTCTTCAAGAATCTGCTGAAAATTGGCTGAAACAATTAGGCAACGGACGGCAATTTGGTCCCGAAGTCCGTGAACCGGCAAAGTATGTTGCGGAAAAATAAAATTGCGCTGGATTAGAAAAGAAATGAGTCCGCAGATGAGATTGATAATCGCAGATAATTATTAAAATCATCTGCGATTATCTGGTCATTTGCGGACGTAAATTCGTAAAAGTTTTGGAATTTTTTTACGGATTTATTGTTATTGTTTTTCAGTTATCCAATCGGTGTGGAATGGTCCTTCCGTTGGTTTGTCGGTTCTTTGATAAGTGTGGGCGCCGAAGTAATCGCGTTGTGCCTGTAACAAATTTGCGGGAAGCACCGCAGAACGGTAAGAATCATAATACGACAACGCCGTCGAAAACGCCGGAACCGGAATCCCCAATTCAATCGCTGTCTTTACCACATGACGCCACGCATCCTGAGCCGATTCAACCACCTCCCTGAAATAAGGAGCAAGCAACAAATTTTCAAGTTTCGGATCAGCATCAAAAGCCTCTTTAATCCGCTCAAGAAATACCGCACGTATAATACAACCGCCGCGCCAAAGCATCGCAATCTGCCCATATTGTAACTGCCAGTCATATTCTCTGCCCGCCGCCTGCATTTGAACATAACCCTGCGCATACGAACAAATTTTCGAAGCATAAAGCGCTTTACGAATTTGTTCGACAAATAATTTTTTGTCACCTTTATAAGTTCCGGCGGGACCGTTCAGAATTTTTGAAGCACGAACACGCGCTTCCTTCATTGCCGAAATACAACGAGCATAAACCGCTTCCGTAACAAGACTACTGGGTGCGCCAATATCAAGAGCAAGTTGGCTCATCCATTTACCGGTTCCTTTGGCACCGGCTGTATCAAGAATTAAATCAACAAGATATTTTCCTGTTTCCTTATCTTTAACAGTAAAAATGTCTTTGGTAATATCAATCAAATAACTGTCAAGTTCGCCTTTATTCCATTCGGAAAATGTAGCGTAAATTTCTTCGTTGGAAAAATTGACGGCATTTTTGAGCATCCAATAGGCTTCGCAAATTAACTGCATATCGCCATACTCAATACCGTTGTGAACCATTTTAACGTAATGACCGGCTCCGCGTGAACCAACCCATTCGCAACAAGGAATATCTTTTTTTGTACCAACTTTGGCGGAAATAGACTGAAAAATATCCTTAACAAAATTCCACGCCTTTTCCGAACCGCCGGGCATCATACTCGGACCTTTTCGTGCGCCTTCTTCACCGCCGGAAACTCCCGTACCAATGTACAATAATCCTTTACTCTCAACAAATTTTGTACGCCGTTCCGTGTCACGAAAATGCGTGTTGCCGCCGTCAATAATCACGTCACCGGGTTCGAGCAAGGTCAGAAGTTCTTCAATAACGGCGTCAATTGCCGCAATATTCGGATAAAGTGTAACTTCAGGAGCCGGCACGGCATCCTTTGATTGGATCATAAGCATCACTTTTCGGGGACGTTTCAATTTTGAAACAAGTTCTTTCAATGAGTGTGTCCCGACAAGATGTTCGGCTTTTGCCTTACATTCCGGCTGGTTGATAAACTCATCAACTTTGGAAACTGTACGGTTAAACACCGCCACCTTATAGCCATGATCTACCATGTTGAGAACCAAATTCTGTCCCATCACGGCAAGACCCATTAAACCAATGTCATAATTTTCGATCATTTTTTTAAAATTAGTTAAGTGGTTAAGTTAATTAGTTAATTGTAATAACAAACTGTAAACAAAAATCCCATCGTTACAAGTTTTCGGCGTTAATCGCTTCAACCTGAATATCAACAATTTTGTTATCGGTAGTAAAAAAATTCAATCAGACAATATCGCCCCGATCTGGTATGTAACTATCATTTACCATATCTCATTTCCTACTGATTTATTTGTTTCGATTTCGCTATGAATATTTTTTTCATTGATATTATCTAGTAATTCCGACAATTTATTTTTTTCTTTTGTAATATTTCTATTTTTCCATAATCCGAAAGCCGATTTTATGGAGATTTCCTCATCATCTTGTTGGAAATCTTGATTATTTTGGTTATTCCATATTTCTTTCATTTTGTGAAATAATAT
>JAISNF010000011.1 GCA_031276415.1 Planctomycetaceae bacterium | reverse complement strand
TACCAAAAAAATTTAATTTAAGAAATTATTTTAAATCAAAAGTCAATTATGGGAACTTCTAAAAACCGTTTTTTTGTTTTCCATTTAACCACAGAGGGTAGGCGACATTTCGCCGAAGGGTTTTGTTTTCGCCCACCGCCGCAACGGTTGATCGGGAACAAAAACAGGGACACTGTCAGCAAGTACGCCGACCAACCTTTGCGGCGAAAGGTTGACTACCTTTTTACAAAAAATAAGTTTTTAGATGTTCCTTTATGTTAGTAAACATGTTCGCTGCTAATATGATGGAAGAAGTTATTGACGGGAATGTCGTGTTTTTGAGCGAGTCTGTAAAATTCCCTTTCAACTGATTTCCAATAACTTCGACTCCGAATATTTTGATTGAACTCAGGAGGTAACTCTTCATTGAACAACGACACCGCACTCAGAACATCCGTAAGATTACCGCAACGCATATTCAATGTTTCACCGCAAACATATTCGACAATTCCTTCCAATGCCTCGAAAATTGACGATAAATCGGTAACTCCGGGTAAAATCGGACTAATAAACGCATACGTTTTAATTCCCGCATCGCGTAGAGTTTTCAAAGCGTCGAGACGTTTCTGGATTGGCGAACATCGCGGTTCGAAAAGTTGACACGCCGTTTCATTCGTCATTGCAATAGAAAATCCAACGGAAATTTTCGTCAACCGTTTCAATAAATCCAAATCACGAAGTACAAGATCAGACTTCGTTAAAATGGAAATCGCAAATCCGTCTAAAAGCAATTCCGGCGGTATATTGACAATACGTTCAAGAAGAGAACGCGTCAATTGATATTGTGCTTCCGCCGGCTGATAAGCGTCAGTAACACTGGCAATAAATGCACCATCGCCCGATTTGACTTTGAGAATATCTTTATCGAAAACTTTGGTGCCATTGACTTTAACATCAACAAATTGTCCCCACGGTTCGTCATGATTTGTGAACCGTTTCATAAAACGTGCGTAACAATAAACACAGGCGTGTTGACAACCGACATACGGGTTGATACTGTAACCGAGTCCCGGTAACTTGCTGTGTGTTAGGATATGTTTTGTTTCAATCTCGCTTATGAGCATACGATCACCGAAAATGTATAACGGTAATTTACCGGTAATTGTTTCAATTTCAGATGGTCAACACGGTAACAATTTTTATAATATCCCTAAAATGACGGGTTATCAGAAACCGTGTCGGCATCTACTGTTTCAATAAAGTTGAAGACTTTTGTTTTAATCGGTTATGAGGATACTCTCTCAATTGATTTAAATCCGATTAAATCCGACAAGACATTTTATGGTTTTATGTTGCCATGAATGGTTCCACGCGGATTCCTTTACCCCAGAGTTCTTCAAGGGCGTAATATTTTCGGGTTTCCGGTTCAAATAAATGAACGATAAGATCACCATAGTCAATGACAATCCAACGACCTTCTGTGTGACCGGAGACGGACAAACATTTATCGCCCATTTCGCCGGCGAGTTTTTTTTGGATTTCATCGCCAATGGCATAAAGTTGCCGTCGGCTTGAACCGGAAACGATCAGGAAATAATCGAACGATTTTGTAAGTTCCCGGACATCAAGAACCAAAATATCATGTCCCCGATTTTCTTCCGCAATTTTTGCCGCGGCAAGAACCCGATCAAGTACCGGAGGTATTTTTTGCAGATTTGTCTTTTCAGATTTTGGCATAGTTAATCAATCAGGTAGGAAGAGGCAAATCGAATAGACCTCATTTTTTGTGTGGTTTACAAGATATTTAATTATCGAAATATTTTTTAATTATTTTAATATTTTCAATTATTTTTGCAGTAAAAAATGGTTTTGGTTTACTTATCGTAATTTTACTTCCTTATGTTTGAAATCGCAATAATTTCAAAAACGCAATAATTTCAATTGGAAGTTATTATCGGTTCTCTTTATAACAGATTTTTTCCACAAGTAAATACGGACACACTTCATCCCGCCGCAATATATTGATTTTCGATAAAAAAATTAGGAAAAATAAAGTAATTATTTGTAATTACGTAATTATTCAGTATTATTTCATGCTACTGATGTTGTTTTGTTAGGAAAAAATTAGGAGAAAATGAGAAATTTTATACAGAGGTAGGCAATGTTTCGTCTGAACGGTTGTGCCGGTTGATCTTGTTTCGTATTCTCAAAAATCATCTGCGATTATCTGCGAAATCTGTGGTCAATTTTATTTTCCTTCTCTGTGAACTCTGTGTTCTCTGTGGTTAAATAAAAAAGCGGTTACTAGAAGTTGCCTTGTTTAGAGTGTAACTTGTAATAATTGCAATCCGGTGTAGAATAAACAACTTGTTTTTCTTGACGATGAATTTGACAATGTTAATTCTTGACAATGTTAATAGTGTTAATAAGGAATTTATTTAAGGCATACGGTTTTTAATATGAGATTTAATATGAGAGCAACTTTTTTTGTTTCGGTATTGTTTTTGTTTTTGACAAATAGTGTTTTTGCTCAGGAATCTCCTTTGCGTTCACAATTGGAACAAGGATTGAATTATCGTCCGGTTCAGAGTGATATTGTAATTGATATTCCGTCGGAACAAGACGTAAAACTTTGTGAAATCAAGGTTTCCGACGACAAACGCGGACTTATTATTCTTAGTCCGCAAAAAAATATGCTTCGCCTTTTTTCAGATGCCAATGGTGACGGACGCGTCGATCAATGGTCGTATTTTCAAAACGGAGTTGAAGTTTACCGCGATATTGATGCAAACGGTAACGGTAAAGCCGATCAATACCGCTGGTTCAATAACGCAGGAACTCGTTGGGGAATTGATGCCAATGAAGATAAAATTATCGATTATTGGAAAGAAATCTCCGCAGAAGAAGTTTCACGCGAAATTGTGTTGGCTTTGGCAGAAAACGATGTCGCCCGTTTTTTGCGTGTTGCGTTGAACGAAGAAGAACTCAAAGAACTGGCTCTCGGCGACTCTCTCAATAATTCTGTTGCTAAAAAGATTGCGGCGATGAAAAACGGTTTTGCTGAAGCGGTTCAATTGATTGCGTTGAAAAACGGTAACGCGGTCGAATGGTATCAACTCAATGCGGTTTTGCCGGGTGTGGTGCCGGCAAACGATCAAAGTTACCGCAAAAATCTTTTCGTTTACGAAAATGCAATGACAACCGCAGGTGATGGTGAAAAAACGGTTCAGATTGCCATCGGAACATTGGTGAAAATTTCGGACAATAATTGGCGGACAATTGATTTGCCGAAAATTTATGACGAAAATCAATTGTCTTATACGTTTATTTTGCCGGCAGTTGCTCAAGGAAGTTCGGCACCGGCGAACAATGACGTGGTTGCTTTAATGAACGAATATCAGGAAATTCACAAGGAGATTCCCAAACTTCCGCCGGAACAACGCCCCGCAAAACATAAAGAAGTGATTAGCCGGATTATTCAGATTATTGCGAAGGTTTCCACAGAAGAGGAACGCGAAAATTGGATTCGGCAATTAGCCGATACAATTATGACGGCGACAAGCCGTAACGAATTTCCAGAAGGCAGTGAACAATTGGAAACATTGTTCAAAACAGTGAATAAACCCGGAAACGAGGAATTGGCGGCTTATGTTCGTAGTCAACAAATTTTGACCGATTATTATTTGGCGATGCAAACGGGCGGAGATGATATGCGGGCGTATTCGCAATGGCTGGAGAATCTTGAAACAATGGCAACGGAATTTGAAAAAACGGAAGCCGGAATTGAAGGAATGATGCAGTTAGGAATTTATCGTGAAATGTCTGCCCGCTCGGTTGAGGAACCGCTCAAATGGTACACCAAAGTCGCCCAACTCGCCGCCGGAAAACCAATCGCCGAAAAAGCAAAAGGCGCAATCCGCCGATTAACCGCCGCAGGAAAAGAAATTCCGTTTCAAACAACCGACGTGTCCGGCAAACCGTTTGATATTGTTGCGCTTAAAGGCAAATTGGTATTGCTTTATTTTTGGGATACTTCGACGTTATCTTCTCTTGCTCTTATCAAACCGGTTGTTGACAAATTTACGGATGCGGGCTTACAACCGATTAGTGTGAATCTGGATGCCGATCCGCAAACAATGAAAGCGTCCGTTACAAAATCCGCCCTTAACTGGACGCAACTTTATACTGCGGGCGGACTTGAAAAAAATCCGATTGCCGTTTATTGGGGCATTTCGATACCGCCGTACATGATTTTGTACGGTAAAGACGGGAAAGTCCTTAATTCCCACATCCAATCCGCTGATGAATTGCAACAAATATTGACCGAAGCAACAAAATAAATCAATTTCTAATAACCGGTTTTTTATTTAACCACAAAAAACACGGAGAACACAGAGGAATTTTTAATTGGGAATTAAAACGTTATTTAATGGTAACGTCTAAAAACTACTTTTTTAGACAAAAAAAATATTTACAAGTCCTTATTTTTAAGGACATGATTTAAGGACATGATTTTTTAAAACAATGTTTTTAGAAGTTTCCTAATATTATCATTGATTTTTGATCTAAAATAATTTTTAAAAATTTCCTCTCTGTGGTCTCTGTGGTTAAATAAAATTTCTTTGTGGTTAAATAAAAAAACCGGTTATTAGAAGTTACCATTAGGTCATTACGCCGTGAAATATGACGGGGAGATTAAATTTTTTTGAAAATATTTAAAAATATAAGATGTTTTTTATCTTCCTTTTATTTTTTCTAACCGAACTTGTATTTTTTGTCCGAACATTTTATATTGGTACGACTTTGATAGTAAAATCAATTTTATGAATAATAATGAATAATGGAATAAATATGACGATTCTTGATGCAGTGGGTAAAACACCATTAATTCCGTTGTTTGAAGATCGTGTTGGTGCGCGGATTTTTGCCAAAGCGGAATTTTTGAATCCGAGTGGTTCGGTGAAAGACCGAGCCGCAAAAGCGATGATTTTGGACGGAATTAAAACCGGAAAACTAACAAAAGAGAAAACAATTCTTGACGCCACCAGCGGTAACACCGGAGTCGCTTTAGCAATGTTCGGAGCGGTACTTGGTTATCGGGTAACATTGTGTCTTCCTGCTAACGCCAATAATGAACGTAAACGGGTATTAAAGGCTTATCGTGCAAAAATTATTGCAACGAATCCGCTTGAGAGTTCCGACGGAGCCTTGCTCAAAGCCCGTCAACTGGCGGCGGAAAATCCGAACATTTATTTTTACACCGACCAATATAATAATCCCGAAAATTGGAAGGCTCATTACAACGGAACCGCTCCCGAAATCTGGGAACAAACCGAACATAAATTAACACATTTTGTTGCCGGAATGGGAACCTCAGGAACTTTTATCGGAACAGCAAGGCGGTTAAAAGAATTGAACCCGAATATCAAAACAATTCCAATGCAGCCCGCCTCACCGTTACACGGTCTCGAAGGAATGAGACATACCGAAACAACAATTAAATCCGGTTTTTACGATACAACATTATTTGACGGACAAATTGATGTTACAACCGAAGACGCCCGAACAATGACGCAAGAACTTGCCGGAAAATACGGATTTTTTGTGGGAATTAGTTCCGGCGCAAATGTTTTAGCGGCAACAAAATTAGCAGAAACACTTTCGCCGGACGCCATTGTTGTTACAATTCTTTGCGACAGCGGTTTCCGGTATTTAAGCGATGAAATTTGGGATTAAACCTAAAATTGAAAGACTCAAAATTGAAACACCTAAAATTGAAACACATTTACCGGAAAAATTTTTGTTGAAATATTTTGAAACGCTATTATATTGTCTTTTGATTTTGCGGCAGAAATAACCAATAATTTTTTTAACGATTTTTTTAACGAAATGATTTTATTAACGAAACAACAACAATTTGAAATGAATCGTCATGCCGAAGCGGAATATCCAAACGAATGTTGCGGTGCTATACTGGGACGGTTTGAGAACGGCAAAAAAATCGTACACAATATTTTACCAATTTCAAATACGCGTGAACCGGAAGCGAAACATAATCGTTT
>JAISNF010000648.1 GCA_031276415.1 Planctomycetaceae bacterium | reverse complement strand
GTTGGTGAGTTATTGGTTGTTTTGTACTTTTTATCTCTGCTTTATTTTATCTCTTGTGCGTTTACGGAAACTTATGTAGAATAACGCAGTTTGAATATTCACGAAAGGCGTGATTATTTTTTATTTTGTCTCTTTTTCTTAACAAAATTTTATTCTCAACAAAATGTGCGGAATTGTCGGATATGTCGGACAACAAAGTCCCTTAGACTTTTTACTTCGCGGACTTCGGATGTTAGAATACCGCGGCTATGATAGTGCCGGTGTCGCTACCATTAACAGAACAAATTCAATTCATGTCGAAAAAACTCCGGGACGAATCGATGTCCTGAAAAAACTCGTCCTCGCCACAAAACCACAAGGACACATCGGCATCGGTCACACCCGATGGGCAACACACGGCTTGCCCACAAAAGAAAACGCCCACCCACACCTCAGTTTCGATGGAGCCGTCGCTATCGTTCATAACGGTGTTATCGAAAATTATCAGTCCATCCGAAATCAATTAACCAAAAAAGGAATCAATTTCGTCACACAAACCGATACCGAATCACTCGCCCACCTGATCGCCTATTACCTGCGCGAAGAAATCGATAAATTCGGCAAAACAATCAAAATCGAAGAGATGTTGCCGCATGTCGTAAAACTCGCCCTGTCACAAATTCATGGAACTTACGGTATCGCCGTTCTCTTCCGCGATTATCCCGAAGTAATGATCGGCGCAAAACTCGGAAGTCCACTCATTCTCGGCGTCGGTAAAACTGAAAATTTTCTCACCAGCGACGCCGCAACTCTTGCCGGTTACACCGACCAAATTATTACACTCTCCGACCATGAACTCGTTTGTATGACCGCAAACAGTTTTTCCGTCCGCCATCGCGATGAAGGAATTGTTGAACGGAATATCGAAGTTCTCGATATTGATCCCTCCCAAGTTGATCGCGGCGGGTTCGATCATTACATGCTCAAAGAAATTTTCGAACAACCCGAAGCAATTCAAAATACATTGCGAGGACGACTCGATCATGATTCCGCAACAGCAAAATTCGGCGGTCTTAACCTCACACCACAACAAATGTTGAATGTTCAACGAATTTTAATGACCGCTTGCGGAACCAGTTGGCACGCATCATTGGTCGGTGAATATCAAATCGAAACTTTGGCACGGATTCCGGTTGAAGTCGAATACGCCAGCGAATTACGGTACAGAAACCCGCCGCTCGATCTCAATACCTTGCTCTTCGCTATCACACAAAGCGGTGAAACCGCCGATACAATCGCCGCAATGCGTGAAATGAAACGGCGCGGATTTCCAACAATGTCCATCTGCAATGTCGTCGGAAGTTCCATTGCCCGCGAAGCAGACGGCGGAATTTATCTACACGCCGGTCCCGAAATCGGCGTCGCATCAACAAAAACATTTACCTCACAATGTACCGTTTTAGCATTGTTGGCGTTGTATCTGGGACGGCTCCGTCATCTGAATTTCGAAGCAGGACGAAAAATTATCTCCGCCCTCGAAAAATTACCCAATCTGGTCAAAACCGCCCTCGCTACAAACGACCATGTTAAAAAAGTCGCTGAAAAATATGCACATTGTAACAGTTTTCTTTTTCTCGCCCGTCATTTCAATTTTCCGACCGCATTGGAAGGAGCCTTGAAACTCAAAGAAATCAGTTATATTCACGCCGAAGGTTACGCTGCCGGTGAAATGAAACACGGTCCCATCGCTCTGGTCGATGCCGTTACACCAAGCGTTTTTGTTGCGCCGACATGTTATGTTCACGACAAAACATTGTCGAATATGCAGGAAATTAAGGCTCGCGGCGGTCCGGTGATTGCTCTGATTACGGAAGGCGATCAACGAACAACAGAAATCGCCGATGATGTTATCGAATTACCGCAGATTGAAGAATTTCTGCAACCAATTGTGTACAATATCCCGCTCCAACTTTTGGCATACCATGTTGCCGTTTTTCGCGGTTGCGATGTGGACAAACCGCGAAACCTCGCCAAAAGTGTTACAGTAGAATAAAACTTTTTTAGTTAATAGTTTATAGTGAATAGTTAATAGTTTATAGTGAATAGTTAATAGTTAATAGTTACGCAAGCGAATTAAACATATATTCATTACAGATTAAAATTTGGTTTTCGTCTCACAATATAAATTGATAATTGATTCAAATTGCCCCAGTGGGGCATTGCCAATGTAGCCGGCGGTTTTAACCGCCGGAATATTGAAGACCGAATTTTAAAGTACAAAAAAAATAATTCGGTAAAATTGTACCGATTGCCTTACTATTCACTATTAACTGTTCACTGTTCACTATTAACTATGATTGATTTGATGAAACGGTTTATTGATTTTGTTTCTGTATTTGTTTTTGTATTTATTGTCGTATTTATTTTTGCTGTTTCACCAATTTGGGCGGCGAAAATTGTTCTGAAAGACGGACGCACTCTGGAAGGAAAACATACACTCCTTACCAGAGTGGACGAAAAAGCCGAAGAAGCGGGAAAAACAAAAGTCAAATTGATTGTGGTTGTGGACGACGGTTTGCGTTATATTTTCGTTCCGAAATACAACATTAGCCATCTTCCCGAAGAAACTACCGAAACTCCCGAAATATTCCGAACCCAACTCCGATATTCACAGGAAGGTTTGAATCTTCATGTTCTCGGCGAATTTGATAATAGTACACGATTTGATTCTTTCGGCAGGCGATTGCTTCAGGTGAGACATTACGGCGGCGTGGAATTGTTTTCTCAGGCAATTACCGAATTAACGCCGCAATATGTCCGTGTTCGCGGTATTCATAACAATAATCAGCCGCTGGTATGGGATATGCGGCTTGCGACAAACGCATTGCCGCGCGAACAATTAACTCCGATTCTGATGAATCAAATTGATACGAAAAATCTTGAAGACCGTATCCGGCTTGTCCGGTTTTATATTCAGGGAAAACTTTTTGAAGATGCCGCCGAAGAACTGTACGGTATTCTGGACGATTGGAAAAATGATCCCGAAGTGAAACAACGTCTTTCTTCCGTGTTTCGGATGATTCGGCAACAACAATATCAACGCCGCCTCGATGAATTAGAACTCCGTTGGAAATCCGGTCAATACCTCCTCGTCCGCCAAGCCTTGCAAACACTCGAAAAAGATGAAAATTTACCGGAACAATTATTTATGTCCGTGCGGCGCATGTTACAACGTTATGACGATTTTGAAAAAAAACGGGAAGATTCGATTACCGCCTTAAAATCGTTGTACGAAAAATTACCGGCTGACGAAAAGAATGATAAAATTCCGCCGATTCTTGATGAGATTGCTGCGGAATTGAGTTTGAACACGATTGATCGTCTTGCCTCATTTCATCTTTATATTCAGGGCAAAGAACTTTCCGATTCGGAAAAGTTGGCGGTTGGAATAACCGGTTGGTTTGCCGGTTCCAATGCCGATAATCGTCGGCTTGCGGTTGCTGCGGTATTGCCGGAAACGCGTCGGTTAATTACCGAATATCTGCAAAGTATGAACAATGATTTGCAACGGAAAACAATTTTGGAACAACTCAAAGCGTTGGAATCTGCTCGTCCTGATCTTATTTCCCGTATTCTCGCTCATATTAAACCGCCGAAAAATGAACTGTCGCCGGAGAATGAAGAACGTTCCGGTTTTTATTCTTTTGAGATTGATAATCCGATTCGCGGAACGGTTGACAAAATTCGTTACGTTGTTCAATTACCGCCGGAATACGATCAGAACCGGCGTTATCCGGTAATTGTTACGCTGAACGGAACGACTCAATCGCCGGAAATGATGCTTGATTGGTGGGCAGGTTCATGGCGCGGCAAGGAACGTTACGGTCACGCAACACGAAACGGATTTATTGTTGTTGCGCCTGATTGGAACCCGCCTGAAATGAAACAACTCGATTATGATTTTTCTGCGTTGGCGCATGCTTCGGTTCTTTATTCGCTTAAAGATGTTTTTCGCCGGTTTAATATTGATACGGATCGGGTGTTCCTTTCCGGTCACGGTATTGGCGGAACGGCGGCGTGGGATATTGCGTTGTCTCATCCTGATCTTTGGGCGGGGGCAATTCCATTCAACGCCGTTGCTTCGAAATACATCAACGCTTATCGTGATAATGTACGATATGTTCCGTTGTATTTTGTTTGGGGCGAACTGGAAGGAATCAACAACCAACCCAAATGGATGATCAATGCTCCTTTTTTGAATCGAAATCTTGCGGTGCAACACCGCGTGCCTGATATAACCGTTGTTCGTTTTATTGGTCGCGGTGTGGAAGGATTTTCGGACGAAATTTTGCATCTTTTTGAATGGATGAAATTACGGCAACGAAATTTCACGCCAATGGAATTTGAAGCGAACACAATGCGGGCTTGGGATTCCTTTTTCTGGTGGGTTGAAATGAATAATCTTGACAAAGACAAACCTGATTATGTTACAGACCCGTTATATTGGCAGGAAAAAGAACCTCCGAAAAATATTATTTCTGTTCGGTCGAAATTACTCAAGGCAAGTAATAGTGTACAGATTGATATTGCGCCGAAAATTTCCAATGTTCATATTTTTCTGACGCCGGAGATGATTGATTTCAATAACAAAACAACAATTCGGGTTGGTTCCAAAAATTTTCAACCTCAAAACGGTTTTGTGGAACCGGACATTGGAGTTATTTTGGAGGACGCCCGAACCCGAAGTGACCGCCTACACCCTTTCTGGATCATTTTAAAAGGACAACGATAATTAGTTAGGGGAATTTCTAAAAACCACAGATTTATTTTTATTAACCACAGAGGACACAGAGAGCACAGAGAAGAAAAATTTGTATTTATTCAATAGTGTCTCGGTTTAGTGTAGAAATTCCGTGATA
>JAISNF010000600.1 GCA_031276415.1 Planctomycetaceae bacterium | reverse complement strand
GTAATTGTACAAAAAACGAAAAATAGGGAATTTCGTCCTAAATGCAATTTTTATAATAGGTTACGTCGTATTTCCTATTATTTTCCTTTGGGCTTTACACTTGTGGAACTTTTAGTTGTGATTGCGATTATCGGGATGTTAATTGCTCTTTTGTTGCCGGCTGTTCAGGCGGCGCGCGAGGCGGCAAGAAGAATGTCGTGTTCAAATAAAATAAAACAACTTACTCTTGCCTTACACAATCATCACGATGTCAACCAAAACTTTCCGCCGCTTGGAAATCAGATGAACAAATTTACATATCACGCAACAGCAGGAATTTTTTTCCACCTGATGCCGTTTATGGAACTGCAACCCGCTTATGATGGTGTGCTTGCCGAAACACCACAATCCGCTCCTTGGGATACACCAACAATGCACAATATGAAACAGTTGCCGATAGTTCTGTGTCCTTCAAATGAGAACACGGCTATTTTAAACCCTGGTTGGATTCCCAATAATTATGTTTACTCAATGGGAGACGGTTGTTGGGCACAACATAACGTGATAAATCCCAATGTAAATTACTATGTTGCAACGCGGGGAATGTTTTATTACGGAACAAACGATATTGAAGGTAAAAAGTCATTTGCCGATTGTACGGATGGTTCCAGTAATACGGTTGCTGTCAGCGAGTGTTTGACTCCACAGGAATTTCAAGGAACTGATGTTCGTAGCAATGTGGCTCTTTATTCGGGAATTTGGGATGGATCACCTAATGGAAGACCGGGGAAATGTATGAACGGATTAACCATGACAGACTCCCGAACATTTGATGCAACTCATAAAAGTACGAATTATCGTGGTTTGATTGCTACTTGTGGTTGGTTGTCCGCTATCGGTTTTACAACATTGACCCCGCCTAATACTCCAATTTGTACCTACGATCAGCCGTCCGAACTTCATAACCGTTGGGGAGTCTTTCCGCCGGTAAGTAATCATTCCGGCGGTGTCAATGCCGGTTTGTTGGACGGTTCGGTTCGTTTTATTTCCGATACGATTAATTGCGGTAATCTCAATGACGCTGCAGTACAATCAGGTACAAGTCCGTTTGGAGTTTGGGGAGCACTCGGTTCACCTAGCGGTAGTGAAACAGTTAGCCCTTAACCCGTGTTTAATATTCAATATTTAACATATCCAGTGTTTAATGTATAATCGTGTAAGTATTAACGCTCTATTAAAGGAGCAAAATTTCAATTTATTATTTAACCTTCATTAAAATTTATTATGAAACATCAAATTCAAATTTCCCGACGTGAATTTTTGAAATCTGCTGCTGTAACTACTGCAGTGGCGTCACCTTTATTGATACCGCGTCATGTTCTTGGTGATGCAACACAACCTGGTGCGAATGACACGGTTAAAGTTGCGTTAATCGGTCTTGGCGGACGTAGTATGGGAATTTATCCGCACGATATTAAGCCGGTTGCCGGTCTCAAAGTTGTTGCGATAAGTGATCTTTTTCAACCGCGGATTGATTCCTTTATGAAACGTTATGAGGGAGATTTCAAACCGGAACAGGCTTATACCGATTTTCGCCCAATGATTGAAAAAGAAAAACCGGACGGTGTTATGGCAGAAACCGCAACACATCAACGCGCATGGGTGTCGGCAATTGCAATGCAAATGGGTTGTCATCTTTACATTGAAAAACCAATGGCATTAACAATTTCCGAAGGTCGGTATCTTGTGAATGCCGCCCGGAAATATAATCGTGTTACACAAGTTGGTACTCAACAACGTTCATTGCCGCTTTGTCAATGGGCTTGCCAACAGGTCAAGGATGGAGTGATCGGAAAAGTGAAAGTGATCGAAGCCCCGAATTTTGTGGGTCCGAATATCTGGACAGATCAACCGGGTCAACCTTATCCTGAAGGAATGAATGATGAAGTTTGGGATTATTGGACAAATCAGGCACAGTTACGTCCTTATCATCCGCAACTCTTTCAGAACTGGTCAAATTGGTGGGATTACGATGCCGGCGGACTTTGTTTTGGTGTGAGTGGTTGGGGAACTCATTCCTACGATCAAGTCAACATGGTACTCGGAATGAACGATACGGGACCTGTAGAAATTTTGCTTGAAGAACCTTGTACCATTCAGGATTCCGGAAAATTTATAACACGAAAACCGACAGACGAAGAAACCGGTGCCGCTTATTATGGAATGGCTAAAGTCAAAGGACCTCGCGCCAAAATTAAAATGTGGTTTAACAATGGTGTAGAACTTCGGCTTCATCTTGACGGAGATCGCGGACCGGGACTTGGTTGTATTGTTACCGGCGAAAATGGAAAAATCGAAATCAACCGGCATAAACTTTCGTCGAATCCAAAAGAGTTGACGGCAAATATACCGGATGAGTTTAAAAACACGAGATCGGAAACAGTTTATCATGTTGAAAACTGGATTGACGGTATTAAAACCGGCAAAAAATGTAACGCCGACATCGAATACGGTCAACGATCCACAACGTTATGTGAATTGGTCAATATTGTTCGCGCAACCGCTCCGGTTGGTGAAAAGATTGGTTGGGATCCGATCAAGGAACGTTTTACAAACAACGACAAAGGCAATGAAATGCTGAACCGTCCGCGCCGAAAAGGTTATGAATTACCGGAACTGTCCTAAAGGAACTTCTAAAAACCACAAATTTATTTTTATTAACCACAGAGAAAAGAAAAATTATCCGCAGATTTCGCTGATTATCGCAGATTGTTTTTAAAATAGTCCGCAGATTACCTGATTATCGCTGATTATTTTTTGATAATACGAAACAACAAAATATACAAAAAAAATGCTAACTTTATTTTATATTTTAAAATTCATCTGCGATAATCAGCGTAATCTGCGGACTATTTTTCTTTGTGTTTTCTGTGGTTTAAAATAAACATTTACTTTCTTTACTTTTAAAAATTATATGAAAACTACATTAACTTCAATTTTTGTATTGGCATTTATTTGGGCAACTATTTTGGCAACGAATTTATTTGTTGTTGCTGAGGTGGATGACGATGGATTTGTTTCGATTTTCAACGGTACGGATTTAACTGATTGGGAAGGTATTCCGGACGGTTGGAAAGTGGAGAACGGCTGTATTGTTGGCGAAAGTACACCGGAAAAACCGTGTCAACATTCGCATTATCTTTATTGGACAAAAAAAGAGCCGGACAATTTTCATCTCAAATTAACATTTCGTTTGCAAGGAAACGGTAATTCGGGAATCCAGTTTCGTAGTGAGAAACGTCCGAACTGGGACACATACGGTTATCAGGCGGATGTGGACGCTAGTCTTCAGTGGACGGGTTGCTTGTTTCACCATAAACGTGCTGCTGTTGTCAAACGCGGATTTGATAACATTGTTGAGCCTGATGGTAACATTTATTCCAAACAATTTGCCGATCCCAAAGAACTAATTAAATTCTACAAGCCTGATGATTGGAATGATTACGAAATCATAGCGGACGGGAGTGTTATCACACTTTTGATAAACGGTAAAATGATGTGCCGTGTGGATGATCGGCATGGGACTGAATCCGCCAAATCGGGAATTATTGCTCTTCAAATGCACCAAGGACCGCCGATGAAAATAGAATTTAAAAATATCCGGTTCAAGGAATTAAATAAAAAGTGAAATACTTTACCCCATCAAAAAAAGCAACATTTCGCAAAAATTTTGCGAAATTACGAAACTTCTAAAAACCTTGTTTTTAAAAAATTGCATCCTGGAAAATAAGGACTTGTACATATATTTTTTGTCTAAAAAAGTAGGCTTTTAGAAGTTTCCAATCTTCAATAAAAATATTGCGTAAAATTGTACTCATTTTACATAAATTTGTACTTGACGAAATTGACACAATATCTTTTAATATCTCATAACATGTGAAGTAATACGTTTTATGTTTAACGTAACTTCATTCGTCTGTCCGGTTTATATTACAATAATTGTCCGTTTGTTTTCGGACAAAATATTCGGACAAAATATCCATTTTTTTGAACAAGAGTTTTTTATGTCGCTCAAAAATTCAATAGTTTGTGGTATGTTTTTCGTTTTTATCGGGTCGCTAACCGTGATTACCGCATCGGAACCATTACCGGTCAATGAACAAAATGCCTTAATAAAAAGGTTGCTGCCCAGACCGAAATCAGTCTTATTAACAAATGGTTCTGAAGTTGTTCTCGATAAAACATTGACGCTTCAGATCGAACTTGCCAATGAAGATGTCAATGCTAAAAATTTGGCGGCGATTATTTTCAAACGATATTTCGGAACAGAACCGGTTATCAATGTTACGAAAAAAGAAGATGCTCCGAAAGAAAAAGAAGCCTACAAAATTAGCGCAACCGGAAAAACATTAACTCTTTCCGCAGCAGATTTTACCGGAATCCGTTATGCGTTTTACACTGTCCGGCAAATGGCAGAGACGAATCGTGATAGTGAACGTGTTACGGTTTATTGGTTGCCGGAATTGAAAATTGACGATGCGCCCGCAATGGCATTTCGCGGTTTACATCTTTGTTGGTTTCCAGAAACACGTTTTGCTCAAATCGAACGAGCGTTACGTTTATCTGCCTACTATAAGTTTAATCATGTTGTTATCGAATTTTGGGGAACATTTCCTTTCGCCAAGCATCCCGAATTTGGCTGGCAGGAATTTAAGGCTCAACCGGAAGACATCAAGCGACTTCTCAAAATCAGCAAGGAACTTGGCATAACGTTAATTCCGCAATTTAACATTTTCGGTCATGCATCAGGCTCGCGCGACGGAACCTTGAAACATAGCGTACTTGATTTTCATCCTGAATTTCAACCGTTGTTCGAACCGGACGGCTGGGTTTGGTGCTTGAGTAATCCGGCAACTCGTCAAGTTCTCACAAACCTTTTGCTTGAAATGTACGAAATGTTCGATAAACCGCCTTATTTTCATATTGGTTGCGATGAAGCCGATTTACCGGAATCACGTCCTTCGCTTCGTGCTGATTACAGAACGTTATTTAAGGATCATTTATTGTACTTTCACAAACTTTTTTCTGAACGAAATTGCCGAGTGATGATGTGGCACGATATGTTGGTTGCCGGAAACGATCCGCGTTGGAAAGGATATATTGCTATGGCTAATCAATACACTAACGGTCTTGCCGAAGAGTTGCCCAAAGATATAGTGATTTGCGACTGGCAATATGGTCCCGGTAAAGAAAAAAATGAAACATGGGAGACGATGAGGTATTTCAAAAAACTCGGTTTTACTGTTTTGGCGTGTCCTTGGGAAAATACAAAGGGAATGAGATCAATCGGAAAAACTGTTACAGATGCTAAATTGGACGGGATGCTTTGTACAACATGGCATCATCTGAATAAAGAAACTATGTACCAGATTTTTTCAGTGGGGGGGCAGGTAACATGGCATGCCCCGCCGGATTATCCCGGAGTTTGGAGAAGAGTTTTCGGAACACATTTACGTCAGATTGGTTGGGATATGCCTGTTCGTGATTACCGCGATACCGGACACACCGACTGGCAAGTTCCCCCAGAAACAACTCAAGGTGTACCATTCAATTAAACAATTTCCTTAATCATTTTTTTCAACAATCATTTCTCGGAGAATTTTTATGAAAACATTTTTAGAACGTGAATAATACAATCAAACCGGTTTTATAATTCTTTACACCATTTTTACGAGGAAAATATTATGTCTGTTACGGAAACAGGAGTTAGTTATTACGGATTGAATTATCCCGAACATGCCAAACGGGATTTTCAGGAAATGATTGAGCATCATTGCAACGCGGTCATTCTTGCGTTGTCGGAATTTGATATTGATTTTTGGTTTCCGAATATTGTTCGGATTGCAGAAACTGCTAAAGAATTAGGGTTACGGGTTTATCTGGACACGTGGGGAGTTGGTAAATGGTTTGGCGGTGAACCTCCAAGTCTTTTTCTGAATAATAATGTTACGAATCGTCAAGTTTCGGCATTCACCGGCGAACCATTGCCCGCTGCATGTTTCAATACAGAAGCATTTCGACGTTATTATTTCGAAATTGTTGAAAAATTGGCAAAATATGTTACAGCGGCAGACGGATTCTTTTGGGATGAACCTCATTACGCATTGCCGAAAAGTTACGCTTCGATTACCGGTGGTGCCGGCGATGACTGGAGTTGCCGATGTCCGGTTTGTCAAAAACTTTTTGAATCGGAATACGGTTACGAAATGCCAAAACAATTGACGATGGAAGTCAAACGTTTCCGCCATGATCACGCTCTTGATATTCTCGAAGAATCCACGCGGCGGATTAAACAAATCCAACCCAATACAAAAATCATCTGTTGTGTTCACGCCACACTTGGAACTTATTACGTTACGGAAAACAGAGGTTACGACAATTGGGATAAAGTCGGTAATTCCATTGCTTGTGATGTTTTCAGTACAACAATTCTCTCGTATCAACTTCCGCGATCTTTTTTCAAATCAATAACGCAACGTACCGTTGATGTTGCAAAAAAATATGGAAAAGGTTCACAGCGCTGGCTTATGAATTATTATCAGCAACCGGAAAATCTTTCGGAAATCGAAGAGATATGCCGGTTGTATGCGTCAATGGGAGTGGAAAGCCTTTTTGCGTGGACTTATCGCGGCGGTTACGGTACGGTTTTAGCCGCTCCCAACGCTCTCGAAATGTGGGACGCACTCGGACGCGGTTACAAAGCAGTACTTCAACATTAACAATCGTTATAAATTATTGTTCGTCAATTATTTTTTTAATAACATTATTTCATTAAACATTAACCAAGTTATTTCTGATGAATAACAATCAATTCAATGATTTCGGTTATCTCGAAACAACGCTGGAAATTTTACGGCGTATTGAGAAAGAACAACAAAAGAATATTGAGCAAGCGGCGACTTTGATGGCGGATGCTATTGCGGAAGATCGTTTGATTCATGTTTATGGCGGCGGCGGTCATACAACACTCGTTATGGGTGAAATGTTTTTCCGTGCCGGTGGATTAGCCAATATTAATCCAATTATGGAAACAGGTCTTTCCGTGTTCAATCAGGCACTCAAATACCTCGAATTAGAACGTTGCGTTAATTACGGACGAAGTATCGTCAAGTATTTTGATCTTCAAAAAAATGATCTGCTCCTCATTTTTCACAACATCGGAATTAACGCAGCAACAATTGATGCGGCACAGGAAGCCAAAGATTCGGGAGTAAAAATTGTTGCGGTTAGTTCTTCGTACTGGCAAAATGAAATGCCGCCGGAACATTTTATCCGTCATCCGAGCGGTAAAAATTTGTTCGATTTAGCGGATGTTTGTATTGATGATTACAATCCGGTTGGCGATTGTATTGTTACGGTATCGGGGTTTGAAACACCAATTGCGCCTAATTCAAATCTTGTTGATTTTTATATTGCTCACCGCCTCGAAATCGAAACCGTTAGGCAATGTGTTGAACGGAAAATCGAACCGCCAATCTGGCGCAGTGCCAACACACCTGGCGGTGATAAGTTTAACAAAAAATTCGTCGAAAAATACAAACAACGTATTAAAATGCTTTAATTTTAAGGATATTGAATATGAATTCCGACAAATCCGATTTACAGGAATATTTCCGTAACTTAGCGAAAAAATACACAGTTACTGTACCTAAAACCTGGCGGTTGAATTTTTATACCGGTACAGAAAATAATTTTTGTTCTGTTTGGGGAATGAGCGGTGTTGTTCAGGAACAGGAATTTGTTCCTTTTTTCCCTTGGCGATATGAACGTCGTTTTTTTGAACTAAAACAAATTGTCGAAACTAAAACAATTGAAAATGTCGTTTTATGCCGGTTTTCACATATTGCCGATGGTTCGGTTATCAATTTACAAAGTATTTTGTATCGGGAGTTTGATCTGCTCGAATGGATTACTAATACGAAAATCATTTCCTGTTTTTTCAGTGTGTACGAAAATCGATTTGCCAATGTATTGGTCAGGCTTTCCGACGGTTCTATTGCCAGCGTGGAAGCAGGTACAACATTGCCATCTGGTCAGAAAACACTTGACCGGCATGAACTTATTGCACGGCGCGGAGTTACTTCCGACCGCGTTGTTGATACACATATTCCGCAGTATTCTGTTTATCTGTTTGATAAAACAGGCGTCCAAACATACACGGATACTGATGCCGAACTTTTCGGATTGGAAATTGACGAGACGAATATTGTTCGGGCTGCTTTCGACTTTGCCAAGCAACCGGAATCAAAGCGGCAGGAAATAATCGTATCGTTTTTAGAACAAAACCGTCATCTTGTTACGTTGACCAAACAAGCGTTATCCTCTGAAACTCAACAATAATTACGTATAAAAAATGAAACCAATTAAAATTGCTATTCTCTCACTGACACATGGACACACGCGGAAATATTATCAAACTCTTCGCGACTCACCGAAATTGGATTGGGTTGCGGCGTGTGGTGAAAATCGCAACGTTATCGATCTTTTTGAACGGAGTGTTTCCGGCGTGCCATGTTACGACAATGAGGAAGAGATGTTTCGAAAACATCCTGATATTGAAGCCGTTGTTCTTGCTTCCGCCAATAGTGAACATAAACGGCAAACGGAAATGTGTACCAAACGTGGTATTCATGTTTTGTCAATGAAAATTCCAACTTTTGATCCGAAAGAATATGATGAAATGATTCGGCTTGTTGATCAGTCTGGTATTGTATTTCAAATCGAACTTGAAATGCATTACAATCCGGTTATTTATCGGATTCGGAAACTGGTTGAGTCGAACACAATCGGACGGATTTATGCTTTCCAGGCAACAAACATTACGCTTTCTCCTGTTTGGGCGTTTCCGTGGCAGGGAGTTCCTGAATTGAGTTACGGAAAGCGGATTCCGATTTCTTCCGGTGATTCTCGTTTTCGCGGCGGTGCGCTTTGTGATCATCCACATATTTTCGATATGTTGCGTTGGTTGACAAAAAGTGATTTTGATTTTGTTCACGCAGAAGCCGGTCCGAATATTCGTACTGATATAGAAGTCGAAGACGTCATTCTTGTTGCAGGAAAAATGAAGAATGGAACAACATTTTTACTTGATCCATCCTGGTCACGCCTTGAGGAACGTCTTACGGTTCCTGGAGCGGGATGGGAAATTTTTCCGAAACGAATGGAAGTAAACATAACATTGCATGGAGAAAAAGGTGTTTTATCTGCCGATTGTTTCGGACCCAATGTTTATCACAACGGAGTACCGAATGACCGATATACTGTACAATATACCTATTTCGATGAATGGATCGGCATGATTGATGAATTTGTTGATTGTATTCGTTGCAAAAAACAGCCCAAAATCAATCTTCATTGGCATCGGCAAAACATTGACGCAATGAACGCCTGTTACGAAAGTGTTGCAACAAAGAAGTCCGTGTTTCTTTAATTCCGTTTGCAAAACTATGTAATATATCCGACGGTCGTCAATATGATTTTTTATAATGATTCAGTAATAAAGGACGCACGGAATCGTACCTTAAACTGTGTTTCATTTCATTACAAATATAAAAAGATAATTACAGAAAGTATCATTCAAGAAACAAACAGTTACATTTACATTATTTTTTATTCTTAATTTTATTTCTAACGATAATGTACAGAATCACGTACAAATGGGAACTAATTGGATTACTTTGGTTGGCTTATTTTTTCAATCAGGCAGACCGTGCGATTTATAATGTTGTTTTACCGCAACTCAAAGCCGAATTGGGGTTAAGCGATATTCAAGCCGGATTGATTGCATCGATCTTTCTCTGGACTTACGCAATTTTTGTACCGATTGCGGGTTGGCTTGGCGATGTTTTTCGCAGGAAGTCGATTATTTTCTGGAGTTTATTATTTTGGAGCGGCGCAACAATTACATCGGGATTTAGTTCGGGATTGTTTATGTTGATTGTGTTCCGAAGTTTGGCAACCGGTGGCGGTGAAGCATTTTATTATCCGGCAGCCAATTCGTTAATCAGTCAATATCATCACCAAACGCGGGCGCTTGCAATGTCGATTCATCAGACATCGCTTTATGTTGGTATTATCAGCAGTGGTTTGATTTCCGGTTGGATTGCGGAACATTTTGGTTGGCGGATGGCATTTTTTGTTTTTGGTTCGTTTGGTGTTTTTCTGGCGTTGTTAATTTCATGGCGTGTTCGCAATGATTTTCAGGCAAGCGGCGAAAATGTTAATGAAACGAAAAAAGAAATCAGTACATTTTCGGAAGTATTCAGTTCTATTTTTCGCAAACCGTCGATCTGGGCAATCTGGATTACTTTTGCAACGGCGAATTTTGTTTTTCTTGGTTACCTGACATGGACGCCGACTTTTTTATTTGAAAAATTTCATCAATCGCTGACGGCATCTGGATTTTCATCAATGTTTTACCATCATCTTTTTGCATTTATTGGCGTATTATTGGGGGGCAAACTTTCGGATCGTTTTTCTTGTTACCGTATTGGAGGCAGATTGGAAATTCAGATATTGGGTTTATTACTTTGTGCTCCGTTTGTGTTACTTTTAGCACTTTCACCACATATTCTTGGCTGTTACATTGGTTTGGCGGGATTTGGTTTCTTTCGTGGGGTGTATGAATCGAATTTATTTGCCTCGTTGTTTGATGTTGTGGAGTCAAGATTTCGGGCAACGGCAGTTGGTTTCATGTTGTCGGTTGGTTTTATTTTCAGTGCCTTTTCACCGATTATGATGGGTTGGTCAAAATCGCAATACGGAATATCGTTCACTTTTGCCATGCTTGCTCCGGTTCTTTTGATTTCCGCGACAATACTTATTGTGGCACATATTTATTGGCTGAAACGGGATTATATTTTGCAACAACAAGAATCAACCTGAACGGCAAAATTTTTCCCGATATTCTGTTGGTGTACAATGTTCGATGAGGTGAAAAGCGCGAAGCATGGAACGAAAATTATAGAACCCTGATAATTCTGCAATACTTGAAACGGAATCATTACTTGTGTGTAATAATCGTTTTGCTCGTTCCATACGATAATGTTCAATTTCATCGGCAACGGTACGATTTCTTGCCGCATGAAACCGCATTTCCAATGTCCGGTGTGAACAATCAAGATATTTCACTACATCATGGACATTGATTTGCCGAAAATAATTTTGTCGGATAAATTGCAGGGCATTGATAACCAACGTATCATTAACTGCAAGAAATTCTGTTGATCGGCGTGAAGTAACCCAACGTGGTTTCATCATAATATAATCGGGGCTTTCAGTTTTTCCATTAATCAGATCAACCAGAACACGTGTTGCTTCAAAACCGGCGTTGAAAAGATCAATCGCAATACTTGACAATGGCGGCATTGCTAATTCGCATAAAATTTCATCATTGCCAATACCGAGAACAGAAATATCTTGTGGAACACGGATATTTTTTTCTTCGCATAATTGTAATATTTGGTGAGCGCGATCATCATCACATGCTAATAGTCCGATTGGTTTTGGTAGTGATTGAAGCCATTTTTTCAAGATTGGGCGTTCCTGTTCCCAAGACAATTCTTTTTCATTTTCGGGATAAACGAAACAACAACCCCCTTCTTGTTCTACATATTTGATGAAGGCATTACTACGTCGTTGTGACCAAAGCCGGTTGGGAAATCCACAAAACGCAAAATTTTGAAATCCATCCTCTAAAAGATAATCGGCACCCATGATAGCGATTGTTTCGGAATCGCTTCGTATTTCGGGAAATCCAAACTCCTCTTTAATGTGTAACAAATCCTGAGTAACCGGTTCCAGAACAATTAGGGGAAAATGATATTTTTTAAACGATTGAATGAGTTCAGGTACAGAAAGTCGGGCAATAACTCCGAAATTTTTTTCTTTACGAAGATTGGGCAATGATTGTTCGAAATGTCCGGCGGTTGCGGACAATGTTATTGGACCATACCTTTGTGACCAATCAGCGGCTCCACGCAACATTTCCCGTCCTAATTGGCGGGATGTTTCCAACAGCAAAATGATTTTCGGTTGAATATCCATAAACGAACAATTAAATAAAAATTAAGTTACCGGTAATCATTCACGCAAAATCTATAAAAAGTAAACGATTATAAATAATATACTCATTACACTTGAAAATTCGGGTTTTGTTAGAAAATGTCACTTAGAATATTCTATTTGAAACTCCTGTAAATTCTGTTGATCCAGTCAAAATCTGTTAATTTTGTCCAAAAACGAAAACCGAATTGTCAGATGTGAGAAGTATAATCGAATCTTTTGCTAAAACATTACTTACCTCTAGGATATTGCTACAAATAGTTATAATTATCGATCATTCTTTATCGAAAATTTTACCATAATCTTTCAACGATTGAGCCGTAAAATAATTTTTTATGATAAACAACGATCAAATTTGCGCAAAGTTGTATTTAATTTACAGAAAATTGTACTTGTCAAAATAGAGATCATGTACGATACTTATTAAATAATCATTTGACGTATCGCTTTTACAATACAATAAGAAAAAACAATGATAACTTGTATTGATTAAAGTTGGTAATTATTCAGTGGAATTTTCGTAGATAAGTGATTTAATTTTTTACGAATGGAAATCAAAAAACTAACACACGCTTGATCGGGACAATAGCCGATGCAATCTTTACATGCAAAACATTGGTTATCTTCGGATTGTCCAATAATACCATTGAAATATACACATTTACGAAAAATGATGAACGTTATGTTGACAACCGGCTTATTTCAAGTGCGTTTGGAAACCAATTCGGTTGCGATTTGTTTTTTTGCCGTTTTGTATTGCGGCAAACGAATCGCAATTATTTCAAAGAACCTTTCAACACAAGGAAAAAAAACGATGAAAAACTTT
>JAISNF010000599.1 GCA_031276415.1 Planctomycetaceae bacterium | reverse complement strand
TTCATCCGAAAGACGGTTTCCGTTTCGCTTTTGAATCCGGTGCCGATTTTATGTGTGTCGGCATGTACGATTTTCAAATTGTTGACGATGTAAATCTTTGCATGGATATTCTCCAATCCGAATTAAAACGTACACGCCCATGGTGTTTTACGTAACCGGCTGTTTTTTATCACAGAAATTTGTCCGCAGATATTCGCAGATCATTTTTAAATTGTCCGCAGATGACGCAGATATTCGCTGATCATTTTTGAGAATATGAAACAACAAGCAGAAAGGTAATTTTTTTGTTGCTTTAATTTTACTTTAATTTTGTTTGTTGTTTCACTTTTTCATTGTTTTATATTTTCGTTATTTTATATTTTCGTTATTTTATATTTTAAAATAATCAGCGGTCAAGTGAAAACGTTTGTGGGACACTTTATGTTTAGAGAAAAATTTCCTTTGAATTAGGGGTTCCATATTTTTCGTTTTCGGCTGCTGGGAATATTCATGATTTGGCGGTATTTTACAATAGTTCGCCGCGCTACCCGAATTCCGGCATCGTCAAGCAATTTGACAAGAGCATCATCACTTAACGGTTCACGCTTATCTTCCTTGTCAATAATCTCCCGCAACTTAAAACGCACCGTGTCATGCGCAACCTCCTCGCCGCCATCCGACGCCGCTAACGCCCCACTAAAAAAACGCTTCAACGGGAAAACTCCTTGAGGCGTCATCATCCATTTCTCATCACACGCACGCGAAACCGTCGTAATGTGAATCCCAACTATGTCCGCAATCTGTTGCATTTTAAGCGGCTTCAACGCATGAGGACCAATTTCAAAAAAATCAATCTGATGATCAACAATCGCCTGAGAAACCTTGCGCAATGTCGCTCGACGCTGCTCAATCGCTTCAATTAACCATTGAGCAGAACCAACCTTTTGCTTAATATAATCCCGCGTTCCCTTCGCCGTTCCCCGATCTTTCATCAACTCCCGATAACAACCACTCACATGAAGTTGTTGCGAACGCCGCCCATCCTCAATCCGAACAACATATCGCCCCTCGTCATTTTTCTCAACAATAACATCAGGAATAATAACCGCCGAAGATTCCGTGTTAAAATCGGCACCCGGACGCGGATTGAAATGACGAAGTTCCGTAATCGCCCCCTGAATCGCTTCAAGAGAAAATCCCGTATGACGAACAATATGCGGTAACCGGTTCGCCGAAATATCTTCCAAATGCGATAATATCAATATCCGTAAAATATCACTGTTAGGCATTTCAGGACGAATCTGAAGCAATAAACAGTCTTTCAAATCCCTGCCGCCAACACCGGGCGGATCAAGTTTACGGACAATCTCCAACGCCTCCGCCGCAAGCGTTTGTTCCTCTGGAGTATGATCCGCCCCAAGAAAATCTTTGAAATCAAAAGGAAAATAACCGTTCGGATCAAGATAATTGATAATTCGCTCCACCATCGCCCGAAGCGGCGGCGAAAGATCAAACCAACCAAGTTGCTCTATCAAATAATCCTGAAGTGTTTGCGACGGCGAAGGAATATTGGCAAAAACATCATTGCGGCGTTCATTTTGATCTTCAAGCCAATTTTGTGACCGCGCCGGTAATTCGTCAATCGTGTCCGAATAATTCTGCGCAAAATCATCCGCAATTTGAAATTCCTCTTCGGAATCAGAAGCAGAATCAAAACGAATTTCCGGCTCATATTCAAAAGTTGTTTCCGATTCTTCGGCGGTTTCTGCGGAATTATTTTCTCCGAATGATTCTTCATCATTGGCATTTTCTGTTGTGTTCGCAGATTCCATGTCCAGTTCGAGAACAGGATTTTCTTTCAACTCCTTATCAATCCGCTCCTCCAATTGCAACATCGACAACTGAAGAATCTCCATTGATTGGATCATTCGTTGGGTCAGAATCTGTTTCTGTTCTTGACGAAGTTCTTGACCTAAAGTAAAACGCATGATGTCGAAAGAAATTGAAGAAAGGAAAAAATAAAATATTTTGCGTGAGTTAAATGATGTGCTGGAATAATGTGCCGGATTGGTTTAATGTTCCATTTTAATTTTCCGTTTTTATTTTCCGTCACGGAGCCGATAGCCCAAATAATTATCAAGGTCTTTGATTTGCAGGATTTTTTCGATTGTTTTTTCAAAGGGATATTCGATTCGGTGATAAGTTACGGTCAGGTCTTCCAGAACAACATAGCAGGCTCGCGGATCACGATCACGCGGCTGACCAACAGAACCGACGTTAATCATCAATTTTTTATTGCCTAACGTGTATTTTCCGTGAATATCGTCCGGCGTAAAAAATTCGCGGTCTTCTGTGAAAATTCCCGGAACATGCGTGTGTCCCTGAAACGAATATTTGGGAATTACCGCAAAAAGGCGTTCCATTTTACGTTCATTGTAAATATCATCCTGAAAAACATATTCATTGAGCGGATTGCGCGGCGAACCGTGAACATATAAAATGTCGTCTTCGCGGTGAATCCGGAGCAATTCATTGAGAAAATCCCAACGTTCGTTGGCACCGGGAATACGAATATTTTCCAGTTGATCACGCGTCCAAAAGATTGCTCTTTCGGCGCTGGTATTGAATCCTTCCGGGTCGAAAAGAGAGGCTTGATCATGATTACCGAGAAGGCAAAAATGCCCATTTTCCCGCATTAAATCAATACATTCGATTGGGTTTGGTCCGTAACCCACCAAATCACCAAGACAATAAATCTCAGTAATATTTTGCGAAGCAATGTGCGCCAACACCGCTTCAAGGGCTTCAAGGTTACTGTGAATATCGCTGATAATTGCACGTTTCAAAGGAACTCTCCGCTTATTGAAAAAAACTGTTAATTGAAACTGTCCAAAATAATATTTAAAATTTTAAACGGTTTTTTAAATTGGAACCGCATAAGATTAACACAAAAGTAATTTTGTGATTGTAATTACAATCTGCAAAGTATTATATCACGAAAAATTTATCTCTAAATCATAACAATTAAAAATAAATTTGAAAACCGGATAGTAAAAAGATTTTTAATAAATAAGTGTAGTATTCCATAGAAAACGGTGTTCACCAAGAAAAATAGGAAAAATTTACCCAAATTATACAGGTTGTAAAAGAACGATTGAAACCATAAGATAACTTCTAATAATTAACTGTTTTTTATTTAACCACAGAGAACACAGAGTTCATAGAGAAGAAAAGTTTAATTTTATAAAGTTATTTTAGATCAAAAGTCAACTATTAAATAATGTTTTGATTCCAATTAAAAATTTCCTCTGTGTTCTCTGTGGTTAATAAAAATATATTTGTGTTTTTTAGAAGTTCCCAACATTTACCGCCGGCGCATCATTGATAGGCGTAATGCTTTTGAGGTTTCTGCTTTTTTTTGCGCATCACGTTTATCAAATTCCTGTTTACCCTTGCATAATCCCAGCAATACTTTTGCTTTACCTTCTTTGAAATACATTCGGAGCGGAACCAGTGTTAATCCTTTTTCGTAAGCCCGTTTAGCGAAACGTTCAATTTCACGCCGATGCATCAACAATTTTCTTTCCCGTTTGGGTTTATGATTGAACCGGTTTGCCGCAACATATTCGGGAATATCGCAGCCGACCAACCACACCTCGCCGTTGCGAATACGACCATACGCCTCCGAAAGCGCAACAGTACCCGCACGCAAACTCTTCACCTCACTCCCAACCAACATAATACCACATTCCAAACTTTCCAAAATATGATATTCATGACGAGCCTTACGATTTTCCGAAATCGTCCGCTCATTGGAAGGAACCGGATTTTTCTTGTTTTTCTTGCTCATTTTGCAAAATAATTATCAATTTCACTTTTACCACAAAGAACACAAACAAAAGGAACGAGTCCGCAGATGACGCCGATAAACGCAGATTATTTTTATTAACTACAGAGGACGCAGAAAACACAGAGGAATTTCTAATTTTAACTTTATTTTTATGTAACCGTTCACGGTAATAGTTTTAAATCGTAGAGACGCAATGTATTGCGTCTCTACAACGGTTGACGATTTTTCAATCTTAACCCCGCCAGGGGTAAGATTGATTTTTTCATTATGATAACTTGTTAAACGAATCTCTATGAACGGTTACATTTTTATTTCATATTTTCGTTATTTTATATTTTAAAAATCATCTGCGCTCATCTGCGTAATCTGCGGACAATTTTATTTTTCTTCTCAGTGTTCTCTGTGGTTAAAAAATCAGCGTCATTTGCGGACAATTTTTTTCTATTCAACTTCTGTTTAACTGCAAAATTTCTTGTTAAAAATCATCCGGTAATTGTTTCATTTGACGCAACGAAAAAACGGGACCTTCTTTGCAAACGTAAACGGGACCGCAATTACAACGCCCACACTTTCCGACGCCACATTTCATTCGGTTTTCAAGACTTGTAAAAATATTGGCGTCGTCCATTCCGGCTTCGGCAAGAACAGGAAGAGAAAATTTAATCATAATCGGCGGACCAACCACTAATGCCGCTGCGTTTGGGGCATCGAATTTTGCTTCTTTAAGAATTGTCGGCACGAATCCGATTTTTCCATTCCATTCCGGTGTTTCGCCGCCCGGATCAACCGTTTGCAGCACATCAACATTCGGAAATTCCGCCCATTTCGCCAAATCGGTTCGGAATACAAGATCACCAACCGTTCTTGCTCCGTAAACAATCGTGATTTTGCCGTATTTTTCGCGATTTTCCAAAGCATACCAAATCGCACAACGAATTGGCGGCATCGCAATTCCGCCGCCAACAAACACAAGGTCTTTACCTTCCCATTCTTTCATCGGATAGGCGTTTCCGTAAGCACCGCGAAAACCAATTGTTTCACCGGGAACAATTTCCCACATTGCTTCGGTAACCCGACCGGTTTTGCGAAAACAAAATTCGAGGTGATCTTTCCAATTGGAACTGGAACAGATATTGAATGTCGATTCGCCGTAACCGAAAACACTGTAAAGCCCAAATTGCCCGACATTGAAAGAAAAATTCTTTTGCTTTTCCTCGTCACGAAAACGGATTTTAACGGATTTTACATCAATTGTATGTTGTGTTGTTTCAATAACTTCCATCAAATCCGGTTTATAGATATTGACGTTATTGTTCATATTTTTTTGCGGGTTGGTTATAGAACGGGTTGAATTAGGTTGAACTAAAAACGAACAGGAATATTATGGGAACTTCTAAAAACGACAAATTTGTTTTTATTAACCACAGAGGAGACCGAGAACACAGAAAATTTTTAATTGGAATCAAAACGTTATTTAATAGTTGACTTTTAATCTAAAATAAATTTTTTAATTTTTCTTCTCTGTGAACTCTGTGTTCTCTGTGGTTAAATAAACTGTACTTCAACAAAAAGCCGGTTATT
>JAISNF010000596.1 GCA_031276415.1 Planctomycetaceae bacterium | reverse complement strand
GATTGGAAAATTTTACAATGGATCGTCTTCTGCAACATCAGCAAAACCGCCGACGATTCCTCATTCTTTTTAGACAACCTACAACTCATAAACGAACCATAAAATCATGTCAATAACTTAATGGAACTTCTAAAAATCACAAATTTATTTTTATTAACCACAGAGAACACAGAGTTCACAGAGAAGAATTTTTAATTGGAATCGAAACCTTATTTAAGGTTATAATTGACTTTTGATCTAAAATATTTTTAAAAATTTCCTCTCTGTGTTCTCTGTGGTTAAATAAAAAAACTGGTTATTATGAGTTGTCTTAAAAACTTTTTTTTAATTTTGGAGAAAAAAATTATGTTTAACAATTTCAGATTTAATTTAGCGTTTTGTTGTTCGGTAAATTTTCGTAATATTATTACGATTTTTTTTATTGGCATTTTGTTTTTTTGTTTTGTAAATTTGGCGGCGGCAATTGAAATAGATATTGCGGCGCTTTGGAATACTGAACAATATCTCAAAAATCCGCCCAAAGCAACTTTTGGCGAGAAAAAAGATAATACGTTAGTGCAAGAAGTTTACTACGAAGGCGAACTCTACAAGGGAAAACCGACGCGTATTTTTGCTTATCTTGGCAAACCTGATGGCAAGGGACAATTTGACGGTAAATTTCCTGCAATTCTGCTAATTCATGGCGGCGGCGGTAAAGCGTTTGCTAATTGGGCGGAACTTTGGGCAAGACGCGGTTATGTTGCATTGGCGATGGATTTAGGCGGTCAAGGGGCAAATGCGCCGTTGCCCGACGGCGGTCCCAATCAAGGCGATACCGAAAAATTCCGTAACTTTACTATTGAAAACGGCGATTACAAAAATATGTGGACTTATCAATCTATTGCCGCTATTTTGCGCGGTCATGCTTTATTGATCGCTCAACCTGAAGTCGCCCCAAACAAAATTGCCGCAACAGGAATTAGTTGGGGCGGTTATTTGACGTGTATTTTGGCGGGAGTTGATAATCAACTTCAAGCGGCGGTTCCGGTTTATGGTTGTGGTTTTCTTCATGAAAATAGTGTTTGGAAAAATAGTACGCTCGACAAAATGACGTTGGAACAGCGAAAACGTTGGGTCGATTTATTTGATCCGTCTTCTCATCTTGGTCGGGCGACAATGCCGATACTTTTTGTCAATGGAACAAACGATTTCGCATATCCGTTGGACAGTTATCAAAAAAGTTACAGTTTGCCCAAAGGTGAAACAACAATTTCCATAACTATTCAGCGACCGCACGGACACATTTTTACATTCAAGGAAGTTGATGTTTTTATTGATTCTATTATTTTCAAAAATGTAGAACAGCGAGCAAAACCTTTACCGAAAGTTTCGGAAATAAAAACGGACGAAAGCGGACAATCTGTTTCTGTAACTTTTGAATCGGAAGTTCCCGTAATTAAAGCGGAATTAGTATGGACGCAAGACAGCGGCGAATGGAGCAAAAGAAAATGGAAATCTACTCCGGCAACAATAAAAGATCGCACCGCAACCGCCACACTTCCAACACCGCCGCCAACATGCTATTACATACTCGTAACAGACGAAAGAAATTTACCAGTTAGTTCGCCGATTAAAATATTGTAACTGTTTACGCCAATAACTCAAAAAGAATGCGGGCAATGTAAATATTACCGCTGATAATCGCAGATGAATGTTGAAACACATCCGCAGATTACGCTGATAATCACAGATGATTTTTGAGAGTACGAAACAAAAAAAACGACTGAATTTTTTTGTTCCAACTAATTTTTTGTAATTATGAGTAATCGATTTTTCCTTGATCCGGCTGTTTCAATATTTAATAAGGAACAGGCAATTCTTGGCGGTGACGAAGCCCATCATTTTAGCCGTGTTATGCGGGGCAATGTTGGCGATGAAATCATTTTGTTTGATGGTTCCGGTCTTTCTTACCGGAGTAAGGTTGAATCTGTCAGTAAAAAAAATGTTACGGTTCGGATTGTTGAAACATTAACGGATAATATCGAATCAACAATCCGCTTGACAGTGGCAACCGCGTTGCCCAAAGGTGATCGGCAACGTTTTTTAGCGGAAAAATTAGCAGAACTCGGAGTTGCCCGACTAATTCCGTTGCGATTAGAGCGAAGTGTTGCCCACGCCAATGTTGCGGTTGTTCAACGGTTGCGGCGGCATGTCATCGAAGCGGCAAAACAATGCGGGCGGAATGTTCTCATGGAAATTACAAACGAAATGCCGCTCAAAGAACTTAACGATTTTTTGATAAAACAAGGTAATGTTACAAAATTCATGCTCCATCCGCTTGCACTTGGCACTGTTGGACAAACATCGCCGCGAATTATTCTTGCCGGTGAATTACCGAAACAAATTATAGTTCTTATCGGACCGGAGGGAAGTTTTACCGATCAGGAAATTGAAACAGTATTGAATTTTGGTTTCAAACCGCTCGACCTCGGAGCCAGAATTTTACGCACAGAAACCGCTTGTATTGCCGCCGCCGCCGTTTTTTTAACTTATTCCTAAAACTGTTCAAGATTAAATGTAACAGCCTATCTTCTTAACTATAAAGAATTGTCCGCAGATGACGCTGATTATTGCAGATAACTTTTGAGAATACAATTTTTTT
>JAISNF010000589.1 GCA_031276415.1 Planctomycetaceae bacterium | reverse complement strand
TAATTATCATTGACTTTTGATCTAAAATAATTTTTTAAAATTTCCTCTCTGTGAACTCTGTGTTCTCTGTGGTTAAATAATCTGTGCTTAAATAAAAAGCCGGTTATTAGAAGTTACCTAAATATATTCTCCCTTGTATTCAATAGATTTCATTCTGTTTTGCGGTTTTGTAGTAAAGATGCAAGTAGTAAAAGACGCAAGTAGTAGAGACGCAATACATTGCGTCTCTACATAAAATCCTACAAATTCTGCCAATCCTGTCAATTCTGTTGATCCCATCCCCAATCAGTTAATCCTGTCAATTCAGTTAATCCCGTCAAAATCTGTTGATCTTGTCCAAAAACGAAAACCGGAGAAGTGGAGAAGTATTGTTGTGGATTACTGAACGATGCTGACATTTTTCATTGCTTCAAGAGTATTGGCGAAGAGTTCATCGAGAGTCCATTCGAGCAATTCCGCACCGCGCCGAATAACATCGCGGGAACAACCGGCAGCAAACGCTGTTGCTTTGAACTTTTTGGCGATTGACCGAACCTCCATATCACGAACACTTTTCGATGGACGCATCAGAGCAATTGCTCCAATTAAACCGGTTAATTCGTCTGTTGCGTAAAGAATTTTTTCCATGCGGTGTTCCGGTTTGACATCAACCGTCAACATCCAACCGTGTGAAGCAGTCGCACGGATAATCGCCGGATCAACTCCATGTTCTTTCATAATAATTTGCTGGCGGATACAGTGTTCCTCTGGAAATTGTTCAAAATCAAGGTCGTGCAACAACCCAACAATTCCCCAAAATTCCGCCGCATCCGAAAAACCTTCACGCAACGCAAAATATTTCATCACGCCTTCCATAACTTGGGCATGATAAAGATGAAATGGATTTTGGTTATACTGATTCAGTAAATTCCAGGCTTCTTCACGTTTCATTTTTTTCTAAAGTTTTTAGTAATTATTTATTGTGGATTAAGGTTATGTTGAAATTCAAAAGGTCGGCGTACTCGCCGACAGTTGCCTCTGTTGTAATTCCTGATCAACCGTTGCAACCCGTAGGTTAGGGATTGTGCGCAAATAAAGTATCCATTTTATTGAGTCATATTTTTTGTTTATTTATCTTTGTCGGTTATTGTTACGTGGGGATTGTAGGTGGCGGGCAATGTTGTTTTCAATTAAATGGTGAATGGCATCGTCCCAACTCGGAATATTTTTGTGGAGTTGTATCAGATCACTCTCTTCATTTGAAATTGCCTTCGTTTCAAAAACTTCAGAAGTTTCCTCAGATAACGAATGATAATCCCGATTTGAAACGTTTCTTTCCGCACTTCTGCCCTTTCGGTGTTTACTGTAAGAACGTTTAACAAATTTTGATTCCTCCTCAATATCCCACGCTGTTTCGCCACTCTCCAAATTGGGAACCAAACCTGAACGATTTTCTTCATTGCCCGATTTTGTAACATATCGTTCCGGTTTTTCTTCACGTTCCGGTTTTTCCTCACGTTCACGTTGTTCACGCTGCTCAAACCGCATTCCACGCCGCCCTCGCCCTCGCTCCCGAACTAACTCTCGCGGTCTTTCCTCAACAACCTCCACACGCTCAAAATATTCGTCACTCGCCGTAAAAGTTCCCGCCTTCTCAATTTCAGAACGTTCAACTTCAGAACGCCGCGAAAATATCTCCGTATGATCGTCCGTATAACCATAAAACTCCTCGCTTTGTTGTTCCAAATAACTTTCATCCCCGCCCTTGCGACTAACCTCCTCAAATACCGTTACCTCCTCTTTCTCTTCCGCCTCGCTAAAAATAAAACGTAACCGCTTTTCCGCATCTGTGTCAAAATGTTCCGTTTCCATAAGATTTTTCAACACGGCAGATTCTTCAGATTCAGGAGTCGGTTCGTCAAACATAGACGGCAACTCGCGAAATGGTCGCCTTTTATCATGATGAAATTTCGCCCGCTTATTAGAATCATGGGCAAAATCCCGATTAGAATCATGAACGGAACCGCCAATTTGTTCTCTATTTTTGTCCGCATTTTTGTCCATACTTTTGTCCATACTTTTGTCCGCTTCCACTGTTGCGGAACCGTCAGATTGTTGCCCAACTAAATCCAACGATGAATCTGTTGAATCCAAATTGGACGAAAACGGAGATTGAGATTGGGAAACACCCAACACTCCAACCTGCGACGCAACCTGTGACGCAATTTTTGACCAAGGATCCAATATGTTGACAATCGCCTGTGTCTGTTTTTCCGTACAAATTGTTTTTTCAGGAGACTTTTCAGGAAACTTTTCAATGCCGGAAAACACATTTTCCGTAGTGATACCGTCCGTAGTGATACTGTCCGTATTGATATGGGGTGTTTCTTTTTCTTGCGGTAACGTCCGGTCAGAAAAAACCGAAACATTTTCCAGTTGGTTCTTTTCCGGCGGGTTCGATGTCAAAGGATTTCCGCCTGGCAGCAAAGATGATTTTCCCTCTTCGGCAACTGATTCCAGCGGCTCTTTGGCAGAATTTCCAAACAAATTGATTTTCGGAAACCGTTCAAAAAATTTCTTTTTTATTTCCTGTTTGGGGGAAGAAGACGAAACTTCTTCTAAAATATTTTTTGTTTCTTCTTCCGAATCTAAAATTTCTTTTGACTCTAAAATTTTTTCAGACTCTAAAATTTTCTCAGAATCCAAAGTTTTTTCCGACTTTGAATCTTCTGGATGATTAACTCCAATTTTAGACGCAAGTTCTGTCCAGTGATCATCGGAATGAATATCCCTTTTCATAAAAAACCTCGCAAAATAATAAATTTAATGTTTTGTAGTTAAATAATAAAACAATTATCCGACAATATCCGAAATTCAAAAATATTACAAAATTTCAAATATTCAAAAAGACCAATAACGGCAAAGTAACGGCACAAAGTAACGGCAAAGTATCAAAATCATTGTGTAAAAGAATCTAAGAGTATATCCGATTTTTTTAACAAGGAAAGAACAATGGGTTACGGATTTAAATTTCTTTTCGGAATATTTTTCCGGTATCAATTTGATTCCAGAGGAGTGATCTTAGCAGGGGATACATGATAACGGCATCTTCATCAATATGGGCTTCAATTTGCCTGATTTGATTTTTACCAACCAAATAGCGAAGCATTTCGGCAAGCGTGTAAGCAGCAACACCTTGATGATAAAAATCAGGGTGAACCCGAACATCCATAAGACCGGCATCCCAAGTTCCGCCATACAAAACCTGCGCTTCATCTGTGTCGGGATTGGCAACCCGAACCCTAATTCGAGCAACCGGACGATGACCATTGCTCAAAAATGCAATCGCTTCAATCCACTCAAAATTAGCATAAGCACATGCCTCCCACCATGTTTTCGGTTTAGGCGTCTCACTAAATTCAACATCAAGCCGTGAATGCCATTGAACCATTGCCGAAGTCATCGGCGGAATGTAATCGAATAAATCCAAATGAAATCGGGCAGTATTCTTAAAAATCTGATAACCCGCTTCCAGAAAAACCTGAATCAAATATTGATCCGAATCAAAAAACGCTATCGGCTCACTTCCCCCGTAAAAACCAATATAAAACGGAGCCGACGGACGCGGAGAACCTCCAAAAATCTCTTCAACTCCCTGTTCGGCAAGATAATGCTCGGCAGTGTGAAGCAAAGCACGGGCAACACCCCAAAGATCATGGTAAGACGGATCAACACAAAGAAAACAAATATGAGCAGAACGACGATTCAAACTAAATCCGTCCACATTCGGAGCCAACGTGGTATGAATATAACCAACAGGCTCCTGATTCTCAAACGCCAAAAGAACCGAACGACGATCCCAAAACGGAATACCAAGCGTTTGCATCTGAAGCGTATTCATGGAAAGCGACATCAATCGGGTTCTGGTTCCTTGCTGCTGGCTCTTTTTCCAGAGTGATAACAAACGCGGCGGGTCTTCATTGCGATAAGGACGAATTGTCAACATAAAATTGAAAACAGTACAGTTAACAAACGACTTTTCAGTTAAAATCGCAGTCTAAATAAGCCTTCCGATCAACAGTTCAAAAGGAACTTTTAAAAACCACAAATTTATTTTTATTAACCACAGAGGACACAGAGAACGCAGAGGAATTTTTAATTGGAATCAAAACGTTAATTTAATGGCAACTTCTAAAAAGTTACTTTTTTAGACGAAAAATATTTACAAGTCCTTATTTTTAAGGAGGTGATTTAAAAAAACAATGTTTTTAGAAGTTTCCTAATATTATCATTGATTTTTGATTTAAAATAATTTTTAAAAAATTTCCTCTCTGTGAACTCTGTGTTCTCTGTGGTTAAATAATCTGTGCTTAAATAAGAAGTTACCCAAAGTAATTTATTCGCCGCGCAATTTAATATTATAAACCGTTAATCTTTCACGAATTTCTTTCAAACTGGTAACACCAAAGTTTTTACATTCCAGTAATTCGTCGGCTGTTTTGCGCACGAGTTCGCCAATCGTTTGAATTCCAAGCCGATTCATACATTTTCTCGCCCGAACAGAAAGATTCAAATCCGTAACCGGTCGTAACAACATCGCTTGTTCATCAGGACTAAGCGTTTCCACTTCAGCAGGTTCCTCTGTTTGTTTATCGGTAGCGAATTGACCAAGACGAAGACCTTTAAGTGCCAACATCTCACGAATTTCAACCAAACTGGTTTCGCCGAAATTTTTACTGTTGAGCAATTCCTGTTCCGAATGGGCACAAAGATCACCAAGTGAAGTAATTCCCATTGATTTCAAACAATTCCGGCTTCGCACCGAAAGTTCAAAATCAGAAACCGGAAGACTCAATATCTGGCTCATCCGATCTTTTTTACGTTGGGCTTCTTCGTCAATGTGCATTTCACTGGACGCTCTGGCATCTTTCAAAAAAAGACGAGCCTTTTGATTGGTCGGATGAGCATCCAAAATCCGTTGATAACAAACAACGGCTTGATCATATTGTTCCAAATCCTCGTAAAGAAGTCCAAGATTGAATAACGCTCCAACATTGGCGGGAAAATGGGCAACCGATCTTTTATACAAATCAAGAGCCTCTTCGTCATAGCCGCCGCGTTCCCGTTCCAAAGCAAGCCCAAACAACGCTCCCGAATGATTTTTATCCGCCGCAACTGCACGCTCGTATAACTTAACCGCTTCGTCCAAATTGCCGTACATGGCAACTGTTGCGCCGCGTTGATACAGATATTCTGCCGTTTGTTCAATAGCACCGGACAATTTGTCTAGTTCCCTAAGACTGTCTTCCGGCTGACCTTTGTAACGGTAAACCTCTGCCTTACCAAGACGGCAAACATCAACGCTATATCCTGCTTTTTGAGCAAGATCGTAATGTTTTAAGGCTTCATCGTATTGCCGCAATGCAAAAAAAGACCGCGCAAGATAATACAACGCTAATGCCCCGCTATCGCCTTTTTTGAGAGTTGCAACCGCAAGTTCATATCTTCCCGCTAAGTACAAACTGACTCCAAGCCGAACACGACCTGCCGGCGTGAGTTCTTCGCGTAATTCTTTTGTTTCCAATTCATTGATTGCCTCACAAAGAACCTCGAATTGAGTAAAATCATAACCGACAGCATGAGTCAATCGTTCCGTTTCAATTGGACCGAATGGTCCGTCAAACAAAATAGTTTGTTTTAAATCAAATTCCGAAGTCGCTGTAACCATAATATTTTTTCCTTACGGGGAGATAATTTAATTTTTTTGGTTTTACTAAAATTTTACTAAAAACTTATTAAAAATTTATTAAAAATTCCGTTTTCCGAACTATTCATTTCGAAACTAATTGCCAACGAAACGGATGTCCAAAAAAGAAATTGTTAAGAATACTTGATCCTGATTACAATTGTTTTTTTCAATTTTTAAATTAGGAATTGGGTATAGTATCATTTTTTTATCTTTTTTGCAAGGGGAAGGTCTAAAAGCAAAATCTCAATCAGTACCACAAATTTATTTTTATTAACCACAGAGAATACAGAGAAAATACGTCCGCAGATTACGCAGATGAGCGCAGATAATTTTTTGAGAATACAACACAATAAAACAGACGAATAATTTTTTATTTTATATTTAAAATCATCTGCGATCATCTGCGTAATCTGCGGACACTTTTCCTCTCTGTGAACTCTGTGTTCTCTGTGGTTAATGAAAAAGTTAATTAAAAAAAATTAAAAAATTTGTGTTGGTATCTATGCAAACTCAATAATTTGAGTATAAAATATACAATATAGGCAAAATAAATAATTTGGACAAATTATTTGTTGTTAATCAATCGACTTAAAAAATTCGTCTTGACATGTTGAGCCGAAATCGGCTATAGTCACAATTAGCGCATTACTTTGCTTGCTTGGGCGATTTTTTATTTTGATCGGATGACATTGCCTTGCCGTTTTGATCCGATCTTTTAACTCTTGATTTACTGTGAGATGGACAATGCACATATCGGATAAATTTAGTGCCGCGACATTATTTTCGGCATCACGAAAATCGGAATCCGTATTATCGGAGACATTACCGGAAACGTTACCGGAAAGGCAAATGTTGCGATCTTCGGAACAATTGGCATTGGAACTTGACTTTGCCCGTATTTCCCATCAGTCGGATACGACCAGTCAATCTCATCCGCATGTTCTGTTTTCGCCGATTCATTACGAGCCGGGTTATGCTTATCCGCTTTTGGTTTGGCTGCACGGTTCAGGCAGTGATGAACGGCAAGTGATGCGAATTATGCCGGGTATTAGTATGCGGAATTATGTTGCGGTTGCACCGCGTGGTTTGACGGTTTCGGGCGGTTCCAACCAACCGACCAACAATTTTGATGTTTATTCTATTCTTCAAAGTCATTCCAAAGAATGTTATGATTGGTCGGATAACGATGTCAAACTTGCCGAAATAGAACAACGTGTTTTTGATTGTATTGCAATTGCGAAGGAACGTTGTAATATTGCTTCGAATCGTATTTTTTTGGCAGGATTTGGAAATGGCGGAACGATGGCGCTTCGTTTGGCGTTGCTTTATCCAGAAAGTTTTGCCGGTGTGGCGTCTTTGGACGGAGTTTTTCCCAAAAATGATCGGTTATTGCATCGTTGGGAAACAGCCCGATTACTTTCTGTGTTTCTTGCTGTCGGAGAATCCGATACAACAATTTCTCCGGAATCGGTTTGTCGGGTTTTGGAACTTTTACACACCGCCGGAATTACGGTTAAATTCCGCGAATACGCCAAAGCACTCAACCCCGCAATGCTGCAAGACTTGAATCATTGGATGATGGATATTGTTTGCGGTTAAAATTTGTTAAGATTTGTAAATAAACAATCTTACAACACACGACTTTACGACACACAACTTTACGGCACACAACTTTTACGGCAAATAATTTTAACGGCGAAAGGTTGTGTCCTGATATTTTTTGTTATTGATTATTATTTTTCATTTAAATTATTTTTCATTTCATTTTAAGTTCTTTATCATTCTTTTTTTTATTGATGTTAATTTATTAATGCCGACTTCTTTTTTCCAATATGAGATGCTTCCGACGACATGGTTTTACGTGTCTGCGCTCATTATATTGGCGTTATTTTTCAAGTTTAATCGATTTTGGAGTGTTCGTAATCTTGATTTGATTGGTTTGGTTTTGTTAACGCCGGGGTTATTGATGTTAGCCATGCGCAATGACCAATGGGGTTACGCATGGTTATTTGGGGTTGGTTTTTTTCTGGTGATTCGGTTGATTTTTGATAATCTCATGGTGCGTCGTCCGCTTTTGGAGCCGAATCTTACGCCGGGCGGATTGACATTTGCGTGTTTCTTTCTTGTGTTTTTTATTGTGGCGGCAATTACCATCAATCGTGGTGATCAGATTGACACGGTTCGAACTGTTCGTCTGGAGCAAATTCTTACGACCCGTCATCTTCATCATCATATTGGAATGAACCCGACAACATTAACAATTCCTTATGAGGAGTTAGCCAATCTTCCGCCTGGTTTCCGACCATTTCTTGCATTTTCTGAGCGAACCAATCTTGCTCTTGCTCCGCCGGACAAAATTCGCGAGGAGATTATTCATCCGACATTGCCGTTGCCTTTATCTGTTGATACAGACGATCCGCATATTTTGGTTTGGACTGACGGGGATATTGCGACAACATTGTTGAAAACCGAAAACGTTCAAAAACCGCCCATAAATCCGATTCCTCCGGCGACGCTTCTTTCTGAAACACCGACAACATCCAATTCCTTAAATGTTCCGTCCAATACGACACTTCGTATTGAGGCGGAATCATCTCCTTCAATTCAAACGGCGGCGGCACTTCGACCGAATCTTTCAACACTTTCGCTTATTATGTCTGCTGCTTTATTGGGGCATTTAGCGATTGTGTTTGGTTTCCTTTACATTGGTCATTGTCATTTTGGCAACATTCAAACGGGCATTGCTTGTGCGACGCTTTATTTACTTCATCCTTACACGAATCAAATGGTTGGTCGTCTTGATCATTTAATTCCTGCTGCTTTGATTTTATGGAGTGTGGCGTTATATCGGCGACCGTTTTTTGCCGGTTTTAGTCTTGGAATTTCTATTGCGTTGGTTTTTTATCCGATTTGTTTAATTCCGTTGTGGTGTAGTTTTTACTGGAAACGTGGTTGGATTAGTTTTCTGATTGGGGTTGTTTTTGTACTTATTTTTTTTGCGGTTCTGCTTTTATTTTCACCGATTGAACTGGGGAGTTATCGGGAGCAACTTATTCACATGCTTGGCAAGAGTTCTCTTCGGATTTTCAGTAATCCTGATGGTTTTTGGGAATATTACGATTTAATTTACCGTGTTCCGCTTTTGGCGATTTTTTTTGTTCTTTGTTTTGGCATGATATTGTGGCCTTCGCACAAACATTTAGCGACTTTATTGAGTTGTTCTTCATTATTATTGTTAGGTGTTCAATTTTGGCAACTTCATCAGGGTGGTCTTTACATGGCTTGGTATTTACCGATGCTGATTCTAACAATTTTTCGTCCTAATCTGGAAGACCGAACCGCTCAATCATCGGTTGTTTCCTAAGCGGTTACCTCTAAAATAATTTATCCGCAGATTACGCAGATAATCGCAGATAATTTTTTTGAGAATATACTCATTACACTTTAAAATTCGGTTTTGTTAGAAAATATCACCTGGAATATTCTATTTGCCAATCCTGTAAATTCTGTTAATCCCGTTAAAATTTGTTGATTTTGTTCAAAAACGCAAACCGAATTGTCAAATGTGAGAAGTATAATAAAAATAAATTTGCGATTTTTAGAAGTTCACAGAGGAAATTTTTAGTGGCGTATAACTATTGTATTGCCTGTGAAATTACGTATAATTCCAATTTTGAATTTAATAGTTGTTGGACATTCCGGTGTTTTGTTTTTTTTGTTATGAAAATTTTATTAACTAATGATGATGGAATTTATGCGCCTGGTTTGGCGGCAATGGAACGGGCATTGCGGCAATTGGGCGATGTTTATGTTGTGGCTCCTTCGAAA
>JAISNF010000454.1 GCA_031276415.1 Planctomycetaceae bacterium | reverse complement strand
TCCAGAAAATAAATCAATAACGGAACAAAAACAGGATCGCCAAGTTCCGCAACCTTTTGCGCAACATCTCCCCTAATTCGTGAATCAGAAGAAATCGCCAAACGCCGGAATGTCTCCTCGCCAATAGAATTGCCCAACCGATGCAAACCCGCCGCCACTTCAAGTTGAAGATACACGTCGTCTTGCAGTAATTTTGTTTCAAGTTTTTCCGTGATTTCCGTCCGCTCCTTTTCATAATCATCGGCTTCCGCCCTCTCAAAAATCGCAAGAATCGCATCAAGAGAATTTTGGAACACTTTCCGGTTCGGATCGTACAATAATTCAATCAGTCTCGGTAAATCATGACCATCACCAAATTCCCGAAAAATCTCACAAGATAAACACCGAAGTTTCAACGATTCCGATTGAAGCAATGTTGCCGCTAATTGTTTCGATAATTCGGAATCGTTTTTTCGGATAACCTCAAGCAACGAAGCAATCACCAAAGAATCCGTTTGATAATTGGCTTGCTCCTCAATTCGCCGAAGAGTCAGTTTGTCCACACTTCGGACGGCTGACCAACGAACAATTTCCGAAGCGGCTTTACGTTTCTCATTGACATCATTAGATTTAAGTTGAACAATCCATTCAAAAACCGGATTGGTTTCAGATAAAACAGAATCCAAAGAATCAGGAATTTTTCTCCGTTCAAATTCGTACAAATAATTCAACGCCGGCAATAACTGATCCTCCAAACTGATAAGCCTGTTACGAATTTCTTTCCGCTCCTCCGGTAAACAGTCGGCACGTTGCCAATCGTTAAGACAATATCGGACTTCGTTAAGAATCAAATCGTTCGGAAAATCTGACTTTGACGAAAAATTCGGCGAAATATTTGACGAAAAATCTGACGGAAAAAACGTATCGCCTTGCCGTTCCTGAACTTGGTGTTCTGCCGAATCAAGCACTTCGTGAAAACAACGAACCAATTGTTCATATTGTTCCGTCTGATTTTTCGGCAACTCCAACGGATTCAACTCTTTAACCGCAATTCCATGTTTCGCAAGAATTTCAAGAGCCAATTGACGAGTTGCGGCGTGTTGACTTTTTGCGGCTTCCAACAAAAGAAGCCCGCTTTCTCCGAGTTGCCAATCGCTTATTGCGTTCAATGTTGCCAGCCGGATTTTTTCGTAATAATCGTTAATCATTTGTTTTGCCATCGCAACCGTTTGAGGAGAACACCGGTCAGCAAACGCCTTCACCACTTCAATCCGGACATTGGAATCCTGATCGTTCACCATTGAAAACACGTCCTCAAAACAACCCAATTTTCGAAGCGATTCTACCGCCTTCGCCCGATTGGACGCAACCGAATCACGAAGTTTTTGTTTCAACATCGGAACCGCTTCCCGACAACCCGCATCCGCCAATGCCGTCATTGCGGCATGACGCACCATCATTTCACCGTTCAAATCGTTTTGAACAAAAGTCCAGATTTCAGGGTCTTTCCAAAATCCCAATGTTCGGATCATTTCTGTACGGATTGTTGGATTCGTTTCACGCCGGACATATTCGAGATAAGTTTCCGGTAACCGAAATTGCCAACCGCCGACTGAATTTCCGTTCTGTTTTTTCGGAGGAGAATGTTGACGCCAAAGTTTAGCGGTTTGGCAGCGTATTTCAAAATTTCGTGCGGAAAGCGGTTCCAGAAAACACGGATGTTCCCAAGGTTCCAACTGTTCCGCCAATGCCGTGAGCAATTCCAACCACAGAACAGGAATTCCGGGTTCGATATTTTTGACGGAAAGACCGGTTTGTTTATTTTTTGTTTCGATTTCACGTTCTTTGAATTGTTCCAGCAGGGAAATCAAAATATCCGGCGACACCGTTTGCAATGTCCCCAATGTTTCAGCGGCGGCGCAACGTAATTCATTTTTCAGTGATTTATTTTTGACGATTTCGATCAGTTCTTTTTCTGCCGAAGAATTACCGTCACGTCCCAATAAAATGGCGGCGTTAGCCCGCAAAACACGATACGATGTTCCCTGATATTTTTTATCGTGCAAAAATATTTCGGGATTTCCTCGCAGTTCTGACGGAATACGGAGGAGGTCTTCTATTTCCCGATGAAACCAACGCCATGTTGACGGCAAACCGGAAGAATATTCGTAATTAAAACTTTTTTGTTTCTGAATTTCTTTATTGGACATATTGAGCCGATTGATTTCATCTCTACGTTTTCGATCCGATTCATTTTGATTTGGAAACGGATTTTTCATCCCGTTTTCTTTCCAGTAATCCAACACAATATTTTTCGTCCAAATATCTTTCGCAAGAATCCGTTCTTGTTCCTCATTCGTAACAAATTCCATTTCAGATTCAGAAATTACCGATTCGGAAATTGCCTTTTCTGTTTCGGTAATTTCCGTGATTAGTTCTGATTTAACAATTTGTCCGGTAATTTGTGCGGCGTTTTGTCCGGCAGTTTGTTCGATATTTTGTTCGGTAATTTGTTCTGTTTTGACCGGTGATTCTGTTTCGGTAACTAAACGTGTTGATTCTGTAACTGAATTTGTTTCGGAAACAGGAACAAATTGTGAAAAATATCCCAAGAACGGATCAGACGGCACTTTGTTGGAAACGGCGGTCAAAAAAGGATCGGGCGATAATTCGTTTTTATAAAACGTTTCGGTTTTGTCTGACGTTTCGATTTTGGGAGAAAGAGGTGTTGTTTTTTGTGGATGTTCCGGTGAATTTTTCGGCAAGTTTTCCGATAAGTTTTCCGGCAACTGGCGTTCTTGCAAATATTCCTGCGAATGCAAACGTTTCGCCGGCACGGTTAAAGAACAACCGGCAAAAATAAACAACGTTCCTGTTATCAGAACAATAATTTTCGCCACGACATCCATTTCGCTAAACAATTTCAGTGTTCACGTAAATAATCCTTAGTTTTATAATTGCCTATTTTATCTATCCTAAATAAAACATCATTCTACTCTAAAATGTTCTCCATTTTATTGTTTTTCCAAAATTCACACAATACCAATATTTTAGCCATTGAGTCATTCAAAAACCGTAACCGTTCACGGAGATTCGTTTAACAAGTTATCATAATGAAAATTTTAGTAGAGACAGAATGTATTGTAACAGTCTATTTTAATAATCTATTCCAGAAGATTGATTGATATTTTCCTACGCCTCGAAGGGGCAATATAAGCCAGCCCTACCCAACGGGTAGGGTTGGATAAAAATTGAGAGTGGATAGTTGATAGTGGAGAGTGTCGCAAGCGGAATTATTGCCAAAACATTTGTAATTTCACATTGCGAAACTCTCAACTAAATCTGACCTCATTAAGGGTCAAATATTTATAGCCACTTCGGGAGTAAGAATGTTTTATTCAATAGCATTCATTACCAATTTTTTAATGAGCGTCCCTTTTGTATCTTCTGTTTCCGCTAAAGATTGGATATGTAGATAAGACAAGCCGTGTTCTGTTTCGGTTTGTATTTCTTTACGAAAAAGAACATTATCTCCGTTAAAGAGTTCGGCGGTTCTTTTTTCGGTATTCCATACAATCCGAATTTCTGTCCAACCGTCATTGGGAAGATCATTTTTTCCAACAGCAAAAACCAATTGTGCCTGGTCTTTAATTGTTACATCAATTGGGTTAAACCAACGGTCAGTCAGTGAAAGCCGTACTCCTTCACCTTTTATACATAAACGTACTTTAATTTCACCTTTACCGGCAGCCGGAAAATTCCAGACGGCACCTTGCACTTCACTGAGCAAGCGTTCATCTTTAATCCGTGAAATTAACAATGCTTCCTCAAAATTACCATCGGGATCGGGAACCATTACTGCTCCGTTAGTTCGGTTCCACGCACAATGACCGGAAAAACCTCTGAAATTACCGGAAACACTTTTGAGATAAACTTGTGTGGACAAGCCTTCCATTCCTGTTCGGAAATCTTCTACACGTTTTTTTTCATACAACCATTTCGGATCAAAAATGATTACTTTCCGGCTGGTCGGATGTTGACCAAAGGAAAGGAGTACTTTTCCGAAAGGAAGTTCCAACGCTTCAAATTGATGGACACTTTTATCTAACGAATCATTATTACCGCCTTTGGCTCGGAAATCTGCATCGTTACGAATTGTATTCAGCCAGATTTCCCGAAACCCTTTCCAGGTTTTGCCGTCATCATCTGAAATTGCGGCGTGGTTTGCATCGCGATTGGTGAACACATCTTCGCCACCTTCTCCGGTTAATTCACCTTTATTCAGCGGCGGAAATTGATCTTCATGACGTAATTCCGGTAACGGTTGGGTGTTACACCAAAGGAAGAGTGTTCGTCCGTCTGAAAGACGACAAAGTGTTGGCATTGTCAGTGTACCATGAAAACCGGATGGTTCCGGGTCTGTCCATGTTTCTCCGCCGTCACGTGAAAAATATCGGTAATGGTAGTCCTGAGAAGTGCGGGCAATCAACATCAAGGTTCCGTCTGCAAATTCAGTAATAGTTGGTTCGCAAGCCCCATTTTGCCAACGCAATCCCTGATGCGGTGGTTTAACCTCATGTTTCGCAACACTTTTCAACAACACTTCGCGCCATGTTTCACCGTCATCGTCCGAAAGTAATAAAGCAACTTGTCCGGGATGACCTATTTGTGCAGGCGCAATCCAACGTTGGCGACTCCGCAAAGGCAGAAGTGTACGGAAATGTTGATAGGGACGATTGGATATTTTTTTCCATGTCAAATCGGTTGAAGCGGGACCATTCGGACTTGTTATCACATAAATTCCGGATTCTTTTTTGGAAGGATAATTCCACAATTGACCGGAGGTAATTACTGTAATATATTTACCGGAGTAAGGACTTCGGACAGATTGTCCCAATTCGTTTGGAGATGCGACAAACTTTTTCCATGACAACCCACAATCACGGGAAGCGAGATAAATTCGTTCAGTCTTATCGTAATGATTCTTTTTGCCTTGATAGCCGTAAATTCGTATTTCTCCATCAGGCAATACACAAGTGTTACGCCCTGCATTGGAAGGCGGAACCGTAACAACAACCGGTTCGTAAATTGATTGTAATTCTTTGGTATCAAAGTCGTTAAGCAACGATTGCATTTTAGGCAGATACCAAAACGGATTAGTATATTCGGGCTGAGTAGTTGTATCCTGCCCAAAACAAGACAATCCGAATAATGTTACGAAACAACAAATAATAATGATTTTTCTCATCTGATTTCTTCTCCCGATTAAAGGTGTAATAAAAAACGAGTGTAATAAAAAACGAAACAATTTTAAGGAACTTCTAATAACCGCTTTTTTATTTAAGCACAGATTATTTAACCACAGAAAACACAAAGAGCACAGAGAAGAAAAAAATTTAATTTTATAAAGTTATTTTAAATCAAAAGTCAATTATAACCTTAACCTTAAATAACATTTTGATTCCAATTAAAAATTCCCTCTGTGTTCTCTGCGTCCTCTGTGGTTAATAAAAAATAAATTTGTGGTTTTTGAAATTCCCTTTAATTTATCTTTTCAGATGTCGTACAATTCACAACCCCTTACTTTCACGACCTGCGCGAGTTCCCAACGCTCCCCAAACTCCATAATTGGATTCTCTTGAAGGTTTAGCGGTGCTATTGGGTGTTGTTGTGGTTCCTCCGGGCGACCATGTTTGGTTTCCGCAATCAATTGTTTCAGAAACAAAAATAATGGAACCGTCCATTTTAGCGGCATTAACTCCTCCCGAATGACGACTAGTGGCAGATTTTAGTGCCCAATTATACGCACCACCGTTTAAACATGATGCGGAATTGGGCGGCAAAACCGTATTAAAACCGGCCATCCAAGATTGTCCGGTTAAAAGGAGCCCCATATCTCTTGCCGCGAAAACTCCACTCGGATATACATTACCGACTTTGTGCGCTGCGCAACCGGTTGCTGGATTTGTTGCAACTGATGATGTACCACTACCATAAATAGATTCGATAGCAATTGTTGTCGTGTTATTAGGTGGGACAACACGTTCACTCAAACCAATCGTATTACTTGTTCCGTCCGTGATATCCGACATATTGTAATAAACGGCAACACCAAAAACGCTTCGGGTATATTGACTCTCAGTAGTGGCGATACTGTAATTATCGTTAATCAAATCAGCCAAACAAACCGTATAACTACCACGTGCGTGTTTTGTTCCTGCTGATCCAACCCATGTTGCAGGTTTTCGCGCATTACCATCGGAAGGACAGGTAAATGTGTAGATGGGATCGGCATAAATGTCTGGAAATGCTGCAGCCTGTGTTGAGCTGTTCCACGAAGGCGGTGCTTGTCCGTTGTAAGTTCTCTGCATTTCCAACCATCGATCAAACCGAGATTGTTGTTCCACATAAGGAAGAACGGCAAGCGTTGTTCCCCAACTACTCGTGTGATTAGTATTACCGGTTGGGGAAGTTGGTCCGCCGCGTCCATGCGGAAAACTTGTTGTTGTGTCGTGGTAGTTGTGAATACCAATCATGTACTGTTTCAATTGATTGGTACATTGCATCCGTCTTGCGGCTTCGCGCGCCGCCTGAACAGCAGGCAATAACAGAGCGATTAACACGCCGATAATCGCAATCACCACGAGAAGTTCGACAAGTGTAAAGCCGAACGGTGAAGAGCGGAAACGTTGTAAGAGGTTTTGGTAAAAGAGTTTAGAGCGTAAACAATCTGTACGGTTTGCTCTACTCTTCCTACTCCATCTGCCCCCCCCCCCCCTGGTTTGCCCAGTTTACCAGGTTTAACATTTGCTGGTATTTCACCAACAAATTCGCCAAAAACACAACCAAACATTTTACTAAATTTTCCATTGTCAATCTCCTTTTTAAAAAGGTTTTATCAAAATCCCTTGCGATAATGCCCGCCGCAAAACAATGACGGCAAGAAAAACAACATCTCGCAATTGAATTAGACTCAAAGTTTAACCGAGAAACAACTTTCGTCAATCGGGGGGATATTTTCTTTTTTTCAAAGAAAACATAGAGAGAGGAAAACTTGTCCGCAGATTACACAGATTTTCGCAGATAATTTTAAAAAATAAAAAACATCTGCGATAATCAGCGTAATCTGCGGACTGTTTTAAAAATAATTTGCGGACTATTTATCTGTTTTTTCCAGATTCATTTGCATTGGAGATTCGCGAATCAGAAAATCGTGAACCCGTTTGAAATCAGGATCGGTTAAGGCTTGAATGATTTGTCCTTCTTCTGTTTCGGTTAATTGTTGCGGTGTTGGCGGATTGATATTTTTGATATTATTATTCTCCGTAACATTTGTGTTTACGGATGGCGCAATCGGCGAAACAGAGGGTTCCGTAGAAATTCGTAATTGGTTTTGAAGCAGCGTCTGCCAAAGTGAACCGCTTAGAAATCCAATAAAAAATACGACAAATAAAAGAATTACCAACAGTGTATTATGTTTCATTGCTCCTGCAAAACAACCAAAATGAAATAAGGAAAATTCTAAAAACCACAATTTTATTATTAACCACAAAGAAAAGAAATGCGTCCGCAAATTACGCCGATTAATTTTAAAAAGTATCCGCAGATTACACAGATTGTCGCAGATGTTTTTTAAAATTATCTGCGATTATCTGCGTAATCTGCGGTTAAATAAACTGTGGTTAAATAAAAAAACGATTATTAAAAGGTGCCAACCAATTATTTTTTGAACCAATTTCCGATTTTTCCTTTGAGGGAATGATTGTACTCTTTTCTCATAGGCATTGATTCAATAATCTGCGTAAAAGTCTGAGTATTAACAAGTTCAAGCGATAATTTGTAATCGCGTTGCATGTCACGGTTGATTTCCGTTGTTCCAGAAGTGATTTTCGCAAAAAGCAGATAATCAACCGGAGTTCCGCCACGCCCCATCGCTCCGGTAAACATCCGCATATTTTCCTCAAGAAATAATTCGTCAGGACGCAAACTAAGTGTGCGAAGTCCGGCAGTTACCGCCCGATCACTGACAATCTCAAATTGGTCTGATTCGGAAATCTTCTCAAGAATCGCCGTTTTAATATGTTCTTTGAAATCACCAAGTTCTTCAATGCCGGCATTTTCCAAACTGATAAAACAAACTTTCCGCCTTAACGGAACCGCCATCATGCCGTTGTTGAAAGTAACTTGCTGAATCGGTTCGACAGAAGCACGAGCAAGAAGTTTGCCAACCGCTTCCCGAACCATCGGATTATAAACTTCCGCTCCCGCCCGATCACTGCCGACATTGTCGGACTCGCCGCCACGCATCAGACGCGCCTGCGTACCACGACATCCGCAAATCAGCAAAAGAATAAAACCCCAAAAAATCAAAGTTCTTAAAATTTTCATAGTTTGTTGACGATTTACAATTTTTTAATGCGTTAATAATGTCTTAAAACAATGCGTTAAACTTTTTAATACTTTAAACTTAAACGACAAATCCCGTAATATTCGATTTTAAGTATCTAATTTCAATCTATCTTACTCAATCTATTTCGATGGACATTTCAGCCAATTCATGCAATTCATGATCCAAAAACGGAACATGATTACGATGTAATGTAAGAATAAATGTTCGCGGAATTTGGTGGTTGAGGTGAAATCGAATCAATCTTGAGGTATCGTGTTGCATTTTTGGTGTTGCGTAATCGAAGTTTTCGAGTACCAAAATAGTTGGTCGTTCTCTGGTTTCATCTTCAAGAATACGATCACAAAGCCGTTGCCAAAGAATGGCGCGGTTAATGAATGGCGAATCGGTTTTGGGATTATTTTTCAATATCATCGGCAAGTTGATGCGAAAAGTTCGTTCAAATTGTGAGTCTTCCAGTGCCGAACAAAAGACTCCCGGCAAAGTTGCTTCACCGAAATCCTGAATATCCAACGAAATAAATTGTCCGTTTTTCTCCTGAACAAACTCGTGAATTTTTTCAAGAAAATCCCATTCGGCATGGCAAGGCGAATTGTTATGTATAAGAAATCCAAGATGTTTGGATTGATTGGTCAGGGATTGAATTTCATTGAACATATTACGGTTGGAAATTCCCGTAATCTCATGAGACGCAACAAGTAATGTCATAAATATCCTCCTTCAATCATAAATTTTATGCGTGAATAAAGTGAGTAAATTTGTAAATAAAATATCGCAAACCCCTAATAATTTAGGTAAATGTTTAGAATGAATTGGGGTATCATAACAAAAACTAAAAAATCAGAAAAGATCAATTCTTGCGGTTTTTTATTAACCCATATTAACCACAGAGAACACAGAGTTCACAGAGGAAATTTTACGGGAAAAAATTCATCTTGACGGTTTGGCGGCAAATTTCTATGATTCACTGAAAATTAATTGATGTTGTCTGTTAATCATCACAGAGAATCGTTACGTCACGGACGTAAACCGTAAACCATTAGATGTGGAACTTTTTAATTAAAAAGGAAAAATGATGCGAGTAAACCGTTTGTTCTTTGTTTTGTTGCCCTTTTTTTTGTTCGTTTTATTGTTGAGTGAAAGGGCAAAGGCACAAAAAGAGGTGTTGCCGGTTGTTCTTGAAATACCGGAAATTGTTGCCGAAGTCAACGGCGATAAGATTACGAAAACCGATCTTGCTGCGGAATGTCTTCGTTTGCACGGGATGGAAGAATTGAAAGATTTGGTCAAGAAGTTTTTGATCCAATTCGAATGTTCACGGCGAAATATTACGATTACGCAGCAAGAAATCAACAACGAAGTTGAACGGATGGCGAAAGCGTTCAAGTTTTCTACGCAGGAGTGGCTTGATTTGTTGGAGAAAGAGCGGGGAATGACTCCGGAAATGTACATGGAAGATATTATTCGCCCGATACTTGCGATTGGTAAACTGGCGGGTTCGAAGATGAATATTACCGAAGAGGAGATTCAACGTGAGATGAATGCCCGATACGGGGCGGCGGTTCAAGTGCGTCAAATTGTACTTGGTTCACGCAAAGATGCGGAAAAAATTTGGAGTGATCTCAAAACAAATCCCGAATCGTTTCCGTCTGTTGCGAAAAATTGGTCGCTTGATCCGGCAAGTCAACCTTACGGCGGATTGATTCATCCGATTCGTCGCGGGACTGTCAATTCTGAAGTTGAAAAAATTGTTTTTGATTTGAAAGCGGGTGAGATTTCACCGATTGTCGAATGGCCTGCGGGACAATTTTTGATTTTTCGTTGCGAGCAACATTTACAGCCGCAAAATATTGACAAGGAAAAAGTTCGGGAACAATTGATTACGAAAATACGTGATATGAAAACGCGGTCAACAGCCGAAGATGTTTTCCATGAACTCCAAAGCCGTGCCCAAATTGAGGTTGTGTTTGGCAATCCGGCGCGAATGGCGCAAGTTCCGGGAGTTGCGGCGATTGTGAACGGTCAAAATATTAGTCAGAAATATCTTTCGGATGTTTGCCTGAAACGTTACGGCAAAAATGTTTTGAATGATATGATTAGTAAATTGGTTGTTGAACAGGCTTGCCGGAAGCAAAACATTGTGATTACTGATGCGGATATTGACCGTGAGATACGTGAAATGGCGATTAAATATCTTCCGTTACGCCAGGATGGTTCGCCGAATATTGAACGGTGGATGAAAATGAAGACGGAAGAGAGCCGGATGTCTTCGGAGGTTTATCGTACCAATACGGTTTGGCCTGTTCTTGCGCTTAAACGGCTTTCGCGATCTTTGGTTCAGGTGACGGAGGAAGATATTCAGCGTGGTTTTGAGTCGAATTTTGGTAAAAAGGTGCGTTGTCTTGCGATTGTGTTTGATTTGAAAGACCAACGCCGTGCGCAGGAAGTTTGGGAAATGGCGAACCGTAACAGAACTTCGGAAAATTTTGCTCAATTAGCCGAAAAATATTCGATGGATCCGAAGAGTCGGACATCTCGTGGGGTGATTCCGCCGATTAGTCGTTACAGTGGACAGCCGACGCTGGAAAATGAAGCGTTTGGGTTATTGCCGAATGAATTATCGCAAATTATTCAGGTTGATGAAAGTTGGGTTATTCTCTATTGTCTTGGTTACGATGAGCCGACTATTACGGACATTAATGAAGTGAAAACCGATCTTGTTGCGGATATTTTTGAAAAGAAACAAAATATTGCGGTTGCGAAATATTATGAGAATTTATTCAATCGGGCGGCTATTGACAATTACCTGACCGGCGAATCAAGAAATCCTGAAATTGAAAAAGCAATCCGCAAAGCCGAAACAACTCAACAAACCACCGAAATTAAATAATTGCAGCATCACAAATAGGCAACCGTTCGGCGAAAGGTTGCCTACCTTTTAATTTCCTGCCGTAAACGTATTTCCGGTTTTAACGATATTCTTCAAGATCATCAAGCCAATTTCGTATTTCCGGCTCCGATTCACAGGAAAGATCGCCCTTCACTAATTGCCGCTGGAAATCAGCCGCACCATTCTTGAAAAGATCAGCGGCTTCGGCATTTTCAAAACGTTTCTTGGGATCAGGCGCAATAAGACTCTTGCAAAAATCCATCAGCATTTCACTAGACGCCACCGTCGGCGGAAGAATTTTATTGAGTTGACTTGCCAACAAAAGCCGCCCGTCAAGACCCTTCAAATCAGAATTGGCACCAAAAAGCCGCTGACCGGAAAGCATCTCAATCAATACATAACCCAAACTCGCAATATCACTACGCGGCGTAATCTCCTTGCCCTCCAAAACCTCCGGCGCAGCATACGCCAATGTGTAAGGACGCATCGGCGGACGATTTCTAATCTCAAACGCAGAACCAATATCAACCAGTTTCGCATTGCCCGTGCGCTTCAACATAATATTCGACGGCTTCACATCACCATGAACTATCCCCTCCCGATGCAACGCCCCAAGCGCACCAAGACAATCACGTATAATCGGAATCGCTACGCCAGGCATTAAACGCGGATGAACTATTCCCGTTGTTACCACGACATTGTTAAGATATTTCCATCTGCCCGGAGCAACCTTTTTCTGAAGATGATCAAGCATCTCCTGACGCAACAGTTTGGTCAAATCAAAACCGTCCACCCATTCCATCGACATAAACCGAATCCGGTTCGCAGATCGCCAATTGTGAACAGATAAAAGATGATCTTGCTGAATTTTTGCCACTTTCGCCGTAATAAACGCCATATTCCGCATCTCTTCTTCGTAAAGTACATCGTTCGGAAAACGTTCCGGCGAAAAAACCTTGATCGCAATAGGAAGCACAAAACCATCCGTTCCGCGTTGCTCGCTAAGAAACACAACCCCCTGACCGCCCTGACCAAGCATCTCTTTGAAATGAATATCCTCATCCCAATGAACTTTCTGGCGATCCAGCAAATTGTAATACTCCTCACGAAGAACCTCCGAACATTCATTTAACTCTTTGCCCGGAAAAAAATGCGTAACCGAATTTTCAAATATCTCTGTGGTAGAATCCGGCAATGTTGCTTGCAGTTTTAGTCCGATTTTATTTCGCTTTCCGTTGGCATTGCCGATGTTGCCGGCGGCGTTGTCGGCAGCGTTGGGAGGTACAAAGGTTACTGTTGAGATCGATTTTGAGAGCGATTTTGAATGTGATTGTTGCCCGCAATTCCGTTTTTTAACGTCAATCCAAAGCGGATAATCCGAACAACGAATCGGAAAACCAAGTTGTTTTCCTTCCGGCGTCAGAAAATTGATCAACGGCTGATTTGCTTTCCAGCGTAAAATATTGGCGGTGAAAATATCGACAACATCTTCAAAACGCCGATGAGATTGTCCTCCGACATGCGGTGTGATAAGGACGTTGGGATAAAAATCCCAAAGCGGATGTTCCGGCGGAAAAGGTTCCGGCGATGTAACATCCATCACCGCTCCGGCAATTAGCCCTTGTTGCAACGCCTCAACCAAATCCTGCGTAACAACAAGTTGCCCCCGCGCAACATTAACAAAAAGAGCATCCTTTCGGAATAATCGGAAACGATCAATATTGAATAATTCGCGGGTTTGCGTGTTTAATGGAAGACAAAGAACGACCACATCGGATTCGCCAAGAAGTTTATCCAATTGATCTGCCGCCCAAAGTTCGGCAACGTGTGATGGTTTTTCGGTTGGATAAAGGTCTGTTGCCAAAATTCGGGTTTGGAACGGAGCCAAAACTTCCGACAAACGCCGCCCAACTCCGCCAAAACCGACAATTCCAACGGTTAAACCGGTCAAATCATGAGTTGGACGCCGAATAAATTTCCGATAATCCGGTAAGGTTGAATCGTATTGTTCACGTTGAAAGGTTGAAATATTCCGCATCCAGGCGAGAATGAGAGAAAGCGTATGTTCGGCGACTTGATCGGCAAGAACACCGGAAGCGGTTGTAATGGTTATATTGGATTGAATGACCGGCGGAACCAAAAGCCAATCCATTCCGGCTGCTGACGACTGAATCCAGCGAATCCGGTTTTGCTGGACGAGAGCCTCCCAATTAACAGGAACTTTGGCGTGACCGCAAAAATAATCCGCCTCCATCAATGCAGAAGCAATATCTTTTTGACCTACATTGATGATATTAACATCAGACCAAACCGCATGAATTTGGTCAATCAATGCTTGCTCAACCGGTATTTCCTTGAAACAGACAACAAGATTGGACATCTAAGTAATTGGGAAAGGATATGTGAAACCCGAAAAAAATCAGGATTTATTGCAAAAAATAAAAGAACCAAGTTCTTACTATTATAAGTACCATAAGAGATATTATAAGGGGAGTGGTATCGTGGAGAGTTAATAGTTAGTAGTGAATAGTGAATAGTTCGCAAGCGGAATTATTGCCAAAACGTTTGTAATTCCGCATTGCGAAACTATCCACTATTAACTATTCACTATTAACTATTCACTATTAACTATTAACTATTAACTATTAACTATTATGTTGCTATTTCATAATTGACAAACAAATGATATGATTATGAACATTGTTGTGTTGCTGTAGTTTGGGCAATAGATTGGTTTTGCCGTGTTGTAATTTTCTTTAACCCCGCAAATGGAAAAAATAATTATGAACGATATTACCGCAATTAAAGACGAATTGGAAATTCTCACACGTATAATTGTTGAGACGGTACCGGTGGAACAAATTTATTTGTTCGGTTCTTACGCTTACGGAACGCCGCACAAAGATTCCGATTTAGATTTGTACGTGGTTCTAAAAGACGATGCGCCAATGCGTGAATTAGACGCAATTGACGCAATATACATCGCCTCCTACAAGAAAAAAACAATGCCTTTAGATTTGTTAATGCTTAAAAAAAACAGATTTCTTGACCGAAAAAAAGCACCAACCTTAGAACGAAAAATCGCAAGAGAAGGAATATTAATTTATGGTTGACAAAAATAGTTAATAGTTAGTAGTGAATAGTGAATAGTTCGCAATGCGGAATTATTACCAAAACGTTTTGGCAAATAATTCCGCTTGCGAAACTCTCAACTATCAATTCTTAACTATCAACTCTCATTTGTTCCTGCGGGAGTTAGGAAATATTATAAAAATTATGAATACTATTGTTTTACTTGTTAGTAAACTTTATTCAATCGTAATAATCCGGTTCAGGAACATTGTGTTGTCCGATTTTTTTGTGTTATGTCGATTTTCGGAGTCAATTTCAACAGGACGATTATTCGATAAATAACACAGACAGGGAAGGAAACCTGTGGTGCGTTTTCGGCACTCTTACTAAGGAAGGTAAGAGCCAAACCGGAAATGTGTGTGATTATTATTCCGGTTAAACGGTTGAAATAATTGCATCGTCGATCCAAGCCAACCCATTAACGGAGACAGGGTTGCTTCGCCCTGAAAACTGGGTTTTCTCCAAATGGTTTCCCTTTTGGTTTCGATCAGCGAACCGTTTTTGCAAGGAAGACATGAGGACGATGGTCATATTGTGGTAGGAGGTCATGATTTTCCAATTGTTCCTTTTGTTCAATAGCACTATTAAAAAAGGATGTGCGGCATGATGTTGCGCATCCTTTTTTATTTGTTTATGAGCAATTATTCAGTAAAATATTCGCAGTAAAATAGTTGTCCCTCGTTTACAACCGGAAATTGAATTTCTACAATCGGTAAGAGTAGTTCTACAATTGGTAAAAGTAGTCCTACAATTTCCGCCTGTAAACAGTTTTTTTTGAGTTTCAACGCAACGGTAATTCATAATGTTCTGCCGAGTAATTACCTCATAATTACAAACCGCAAATTCCAAATCTTAAACATCAAATCTCAAATTCCCAATCATGATTTCCAAAGTTATCATTTCGGTTAATCCTAAGGCGGGGCGTTGTTCGCCGATGTTTCGAGCGGAAGAACTCAGTGAACGGCTGAAAGAAAAAAAGTTTTCGGTAGAACTTTTAACTGATCTTGATGAAGTTACGGAAAAAGCCAAAATATTTTATCGGGACGGAAGTTTGCGGGTGTTGGTTGGAGTTGGCGGCGACGGCACGGCGGCAACATTGGTCAACCAAACAGACGCCGGAACACCGGTTACACTTCTCGCCGCCGGTACTGCCAATTTATTAGCCAAACATTTTCGGCTCAGCAAAAATCCTAAACGTCTTGCGGAAATTATTGAAACCGGAAACATTTTGACTTTGGATGCGGGGCGTGTCAATATTGCCGGTGAACAACGTTTGTTCCTTGTCATGGTCAGTTGCGGATTTGACGCCGATGTGGTCAACGGCGTCCATGCTTATCGTGAAGAGCGTTATCGGCAAGGTCATAAACGCGGAGCGCATATCTCTTATTTTTCTTACACCAAACCGATTTGCCGATCACTTTGGCAATATCGGTTTCCCAAAATGACGGTTGAGATTATTGAGCCGGAACGCAAAATTATTAGCAATCGGACACGTTGGGCGTTTTTTTTCAATATTAACCGTTACGGTTGGGGATTACCGCTTGCGCCGTTTGCCAAAGAAAACGATGGGAAGTTGGATCATGTTTTATTTTGTGGCGGTTCTGTGTTTCATGGTTTGGGTTACACGGCTTTGGCTCAATGTTTTAGCCTGCATCGATTTTTGCCGACAGTCGAACTGGGGCAGGCAACACGTTATC
>JAISNF010000444.1 GCA_031276415.1 Planctomycetaceae bacterium | reverse complement strand
TTTTTTATTAACCACAGAGGACACAGAGTTCACAGAGAGGAATTTTTTAAGAGACTTTTTTGAATATGTTTTTTACTTAACTTTTAATATCATTTACAAAAAATATCACAATCAATATAGTTGACCAGAATAACTTCCTATCTCTGTGTCCTCTGTGGTTTTAAAAAAATAAAGTTGAGTTTTTAGAAGTACCTATAACAAATGTTCCGGCGGTTAAAACCGCCGGCTACATTGGGAATGCCCCGCTGAGGCAATTTGAATCAATAATCACTTTATATCAACCCCAATTTTAAAGTGTAATGAATATAAACACTGTAATTTAAGCAAACACTATTTTATTTAAACAACAAAAAGGAATTTGCGGTTGAATTTTGTAATTTCAATCTCCAACATTAAAAATCTCCAACGTCAAATTCCGAATCACAAACCGATCTCGTAATGAAACCATTGATTGGAATTGTACCGCTTTATGATGAACCGCGCAACAGTTATTGGATGCTCCCCGGTTACATGCTGGCACTCGAACATGCCGGCGCAATACCGGTGATGTTGCCGTTGACTACCGATCTTTCCGTACTTCACCAATTATCGCAACATTTTGACGGATTTCTGTTCAGCGGCGGTCAGGATATTGCTCCCGAACTTTACGGCGAACAACCGGAAAAATGTTGCGGAGCCGTGTGTTCTGAACGCGATACAATGGAAAAAGCGTTACTGGAAAATGTTCTGGAACTCGACAAACCCGTTTTTGGAATTTGTCGCGGTATTCAATTTATAAACGTTTTTTTCGGCGGAACACTTTATCAGGATATTCCTTCGCAACTCCAAACGGAAATTTCAATTACGCACAGCCAAAAACCTCCTTATCACGAGCCGGTTCACACGGTAACTCTGGAACCGGAAACTCCCTTGTTTCAAATTCTTCAAGCCGGTGGTAAAGTTCCCGTGAATAGTTTTCATCATCAGGGTATTCGCCGATTGGCGGCGGAGTTAAAATCAATGGCTTATGCGGCGGACGGTCTTATTGAAGCCGTTTATCATCCTGGTAAACGTTTCGTTTTTGCCGTTCAATGGCATCCTGAATTTTCATGGAAAACCGATTCCAATAGCCGAAAGATTTTTTCCTATTTCGTTCAAAATTGTGAAAGGTAAATTTATGTTTCGTTCTTTATGGTTTGGTATTTTGATTTTGTTACTAACAGCAGTTGCCGTCGGTAAAGAAATCGCAACAGTAAACGATTCGTCGGCAAATACTCCGGCAGAGAATACGCCGGTAAACAATACTTCGTCGAATGATTCGCCGACAGACAAACCGGCGAAAAATGATTCGGCGGCGAATAATGTATCGGCGAATGAGGAGGTTCGGCGACTGATTCAAAAACTTGGCGATGCCAGTTATGTTGTACGTCAACGTGCGGAGTTACAATTGCTTCGGATGGGGGTTGATGCGTTTGCCGAACTTCAGCGGGCGAAAAATGATAAAGACATTGAAATTGCTCATCGTGCGGAGCGGCTTCTGGCTCAAATTGAAAATCTTTTTCTGGCGTTGGAAGACAGATCGCTTTATTATTGGATTGCTCAATATGCTTTTAGTACGGATAATATGGAAAAGGCGGGGATTTTGTGGTCTCTTGCCCGTCCGTATTATGATGCTCCCAATGGCGAAGGGCTTCCGACACTTTGCCGGATTGTCCGGTTTGATACGGAATATTCACTTCGTGCTGAGGCGGCGAAATGTCTTATGGCGTTGCCGCCGTCGATTCCGTCCAAGCAACGAAAATGGTTTCGTACGATTCGTGATACGCTTTCCGATTCCGGCAACGATTATTTATTGCAATTAGTTGTGGAGTTTGCCGGACTTCGTTGTGAACTTGACGATTTGAAAGATGCTGCGGAAAAAAAATCGCAACACGATGCCAAACAAACAAAAATTCCTGTTGAATATCCTGTTCCGTTAAAGGTGGACAATTCTATTCGCGGGCGGGTTCTTCGGTTAACAGATCGTGTTGCGGAATTTCAATCGAAGCCGGAAAACAACGCTTTTCAATCCGGCAACATGAATGACATTCTTTTGTTTTACGCTTTGGCGGAGATTCAAGACCTTGCCGGTTTAACGGCGGAGCGTGACCGGAGTATTCAGGCGGCATTGGCGGTTCGTACTGAACAGTTGGGCAATAGACATCCGTTAAATTCTATTAGCGGGGAAGATGTGGCGCAACCGTTTTATGATCATATTGCGGTTGGTCGTATTTTGAAAGAGCGGTTTCGTCTCAAGTGGGCGATACCGCATTTTCAACTGGTTTGTGAGGAAAGTACAAACCTTTTGCTAAAAATTGATGCAAACTCTAATCTTGCGAAGACGTTAATATTTTTGTGTAATTATTCCGAAGCGACTCATTATCATGATAAGATTCTTGAGTTGGTTAACAGTAACGAGTATTCGAAAAGGTTTAACAATTCGCGTCAGGTTTCGATTATGTGTCGTGTTGAAAAATTGCTTTGTCTTGCTCGGGTTGCTGCTGAAAAAGAGGATTGGTCGGGGGCGAAGGAGTTTATTCGTCAGGGTTTGGACAATGAATTTCTTGAGATTGATCTTTTGATACTTGGCTATCAACTTTCTGATTTTGATCCGATATTTCGGGAGGAACTCAAATCGAAAATTGCAAAATCTCTTTCGAAAATGGAGCAAAATCTTTATCAATCGCGGGCTGTTGAGCCGGAACGTCAAGCGTGGTATGTTGCCAAAATTTGTAATGAGGTGGCGTGGCTTCTTGCGGGAACGGGCGGTGATTATATTCCGGCGTTGACGTTAATTGAGTCTGCGCTCAAGGTTGAGCCGGAGGATTGTGGTTGGCTTGACACGTTGGCGCATGTTTATTTTCTCGGCAAAAAATACGACAAGGCGGTTGAGACGCAAGAAAATGTATTGCGGATGGCTCCCGAATGTACACTTTTCCGCCAATCTCTGGAACGTTTCCGAAAAAAACTCCAAAATCAAGAATAAATCAGTAAAGATCGGAAAGTGAACGATGAAGCGTTTCGCAACCGGAATTATTGTTCTTCTCCACTCTTAAAATTGCCCCCAATCGGGAGCAATTCCAAAATAGAGATGGGTTTTAACCCCTCGGCGTTTTCTGGGCATTTTCTAAAAATTCTTATTTTTTGGTTGAGGGTTGCCAATTTCTTTTTTTTTATTAGACTAAACCGTATGAAATGTATGAGATTTTTTCTGATATTGTCATTTATGTTTTGTTTTATACTTATTTGAAGTTTTTTAACAATTACTGTGAATTGTTACGAAAA
>JAISNF010000403.1 GCA_031276415.1 Planctomycetaceae bacterium | reverse complement strand
CGTTAAACCTGTCAACACCAAAACAAAAAACTTTTCGTCTGTTTTGTTGTTTCGTATTTTCAAAAAAAATCATCTGCGCTCATCTGCGAAATCTGCGGACAAGTTTATCAGTATCTTCTGTGGTTAATAAAAATAAATTTGCGGTTTTTAGAATTAAATTATGCTTAAAAATTGATGGCATGATCAATAAGAATAACCCGTAAATCACAAACATTTGTTCCTGTTGCGCCGGTTTTCAGCAAAGTTCCAAACGGTTCAAAAAAATGGTAGGCGTTGTTTTGTCGGAGAAATGTTGCGGGTTGAAATGTTGGATCGGTTTTGATTTTTTCTTGAAACTCCAACCAAAAAATCGGATCAATCCAGGCTCCCGCCGCATCTGTTGGTCCGTCTTCTCCATCAGTTCCGCCGGAAAGAATCGCTATCTTCGGGAAATTGTCGGGATTGGTTTCAAGTTCAAAACGATTCATAAGATAAAGCAACGCCGCCAGAACAAGTTGTTGATTGCGTCCGCCTTTTCCGCGTTGTTCCGGCGGAACCAGTTTCACAACCGGTTCACCGCCGTGAATCAAACAATCAGAATGTTTCATCAGTGCTAAATCCGCCAAATTAACGCCGACATCTTCCGCAAAACCTTCACTTTGTCGGGAAACATGCATCGTGTAAGAGTATCCGCGCCGAAATGCCTCCGTACCAGCCGCATCAACCGCTGTTGCAAGATTGCCAATAATTAAATTGCGTGCCAATCCGTTTTGTAAATTAATTTCCGGTTCGGAATGTACCGATAATATCCGTTGCTGAAAATAACGGCAAATACGAAATAAGGCTTTTGAACGAACAGTCAATGTTTTTTCATTGCTGTTGGTAATTGATTTTGAATCGGAATTAAAAACTTGCTCGACAATAGAAGGAGCAAATCGACGAAGTACCGTTACCGCATCGGAAACTGAACTGCGATTGTCAACAGTAGGACCGGAAGCAATCACATCCAACGGGTCACCCAATACGTCCGAAAGAATCAAACTGATAAGCCGTTTACCACGACAAAGCGATTTAAGCCCGCCGCCTTTAATAAGGCTGATTTGTTTTCGAACCGTATTGAGTTCTTGAATTGTTGCGCCGGATTCGCTCAAAAAACGGGTTAATTCCAGTTTTTCCTGCAAGGAAATTTCCGGCACCGGAGCAGGAAGTAAAGCAGAACCGCCGCCGGAAAGTAAGTTTAAACACAAATCATTAGGTTTCAGATTTTTTGCCAGTTCAAGAATTTTGTTTGTCCCTTCAACTGCTGCTGCCGTCGGTTCGTTCACTCCCATTGGACGGGCAGGATGAAGAAAAATTTTACGAAGCGGTTTTGCGTTATTTTCCGGAACATTAACCCACCCCGTTATTTCTTTTCGATTGAACAACGGAGCCAAAATAGATTCAAGCGTTTCCGCCATTGCCCCAGATGCTTTACCGCCGCCGATAACAATAATTCGATCAATTTCGTCGAGCGGATATTTTTCGTTGCCGATTTGCAAGAATGCTTCACCGTGAGATACATCACCGTGAAGCGAAACGGTGTTACGAATCAAACGGTCAACCCGAACCCCTTCAACTCCGGCATTCCAGATTGCTAATAAATCCTCCCGAAGTTGTTGAAGAGTACGCACCATCGTAAAATAATCATTTCATGGGAACTTCTAAAAACCACAAATTTATTTTTATTTCTCAATCATACCCATTAGCGGGACTTAGGATAGCAATAGCAGATTAAGGATAGCAATAGCAGATTAAAGACTAAAACTAAATAGTTACAATTTTTAATTATTTTAGATCAAAAGTTAATTATTAAATAACGTTTCGATTCCAATTAAAAATTTCCTCTGTGTTCTCTGTGGTTAATAATGTGGCTGATAAAAATAAATTTGTGGTTTTTAGATATTTAGATATTTCCAATTATTTTTCTAACGGTTGTTCAAGCACATCGCCAATCGTGAACCAGCCGGAATTATCCCAAGTTACAGGACGAATTTGCGTTAAACGTCCTTTTTTCGGGTCATTCGCATCATACGCGGCAAGAATAAGCCAATCGTTTTTTGTATTGTCTTTACTGTTTGTGGTTTGGAAAAAACCGTTGTGACCGGTTCCTTTCCAGCGTTCCGTACCGGACAAAACCAACGTTCCGCCGCCTTGAGTCATTGGTTTACCGTTACGGTCAACATAGGGACCAAGCGGTAATTTCGAACATCCGGCAACAATATGATACGTGCTTTTTTCACCGTCGCAACATCCTCCGCGCGACGTGAACAAATAATACAATCCGCCGCGTTTGACAACATAAGCAGCCTCAATAGAAGTATCGTCGGCAGATTCACGCCGCGCAACAGAAATATAACCGTCAGGAATTTTAAGATTATTGTTATTGTTATGTTTGCGGTATTTGAACGGTTTTCCGGTTTGCGGATCAATTTCCACTGCTTTGATACCGTCCCAAAATGATCCCCAAAAAAGATACGATTTGCCGTTATCATCGACAAACATTGCGGAATCAATAGCGTTGTAATCCGGTGTTTCCTGCGGCGCAGATTCCAAAACAATACCGCGATCTTCCCAAAAATAATCCGGTGAATTGGGATTGAGCGTTTTGTTAACCGCAAGTCCAATTGCAGAACGTTGACTTCCCCATGTCGAAACCGAATAATACAAATAATATTGTCCGTTTACAAAAACAATATCCGGTGCCCAAATTCCTTTTGCGTTGGGAATTTGTTCTTTTGCCCAATCTGGAACATTTTTAGCAAAAACACGTCCGACACGTTCCCAGTCAAACAAATTTCGGCTGTTTGTGATGGTAATTCCCCGCGCAGTCGAAAAAACATAAACACCGCTTCCATCCGGCAATTCTATTGCGGTTGGATCGGGCGTGTCGAAGGAAAGAACAGCAAGTTTTTTTTGTTGCGGCTCTGCGGAAAACACAGGCAAACAAAACAAACCACCAATCGTCAAGCATAAAAACAATGATAATTTTACATGTTTTCTAATCATTGACGGAACGTTCTAAAAAAAGAGACACCTCTAAAAATTCAGTTTTATCGATTTTGGATCATTAAAAAATAAGGATTTATGAATGATTTGTTGACGAAATTTTGAATTTTTAGAGGTGACCGGTGTGTAATTAACGTTTTGAGAATTGGGTACCGCGCCGTGCTTTTCGGAGACCGTATTTTTTACGTTCAACTTCGCGGGCGTCACGGGTTAAGAGGCTATGTTCACGCAATTTCGGTTCTGTTTCGGGGTCGAATTTTTTGATAGCGCGTGCGATTCCAAGTTTGCAAGCGTCTGCCTGCCCGGTTGTGCCGCCGCCTTCAACATGAATTAAGACATCGACCTCATTTTGTTTTTCGGTCAACACCAACGGAGCCAGAACAGTATTCTGTTGTTGTGCCGTTTTGAAAAAATCTTCCAATTCACGGCGATTGATGCTGATTTTACCGGTTCCCGGACGCACGCGAACTCTTGCAACCGATGATTTACGGCGTCCTGTTCCGAGAAAATCATTTTTACCGTTTCCTTCAATGATAAAATTACCAAGACGAACCATTTTATTTTTTAAGTTTTTGAATTATGAATAAATATTGAAAGTTAGTTACGCATTATCGAAGGTTGTTTCACACGGAATTTTTTGTACTATTTTTTTGTACTATTTGTTGTTGTACTAATATTTATTTTTTTGCTAATTCGAGAATTTCGGGTTTTTGAGCCTGATGTGGGTGGGCGACACCGGTTCGGTAAACCTTTAATTTAGCGAGCATTTTTTTAGCGAGTTTATTTTTGGGCAACATTCGCCGAACTGCTTCTGTTAAAACGAGTTCCGGTTTATGTTCCAAACGATGTTGGGCGGTTTCGGTTCGGAGACCGGGCCATTTTGTGTACCAAGTATATTTTTTCTGATCAAGTTTTTTGCCGGTGAACACGATTTTATCGACATTTGTTACGATCACATATTCACCGGTATCGACATGCGGGGTGTAGGTTGGTCGATGTTTCCCCATGAGGATCATTGCGATATCGCTAGCCAAACGTCCGACAACTTTATTTGTTCCGTCAACGAGGTACCATTTTTGAGGAACTTCGTTTGGTTTTGCCATGTATGTTTTATCCATGATTATCAACTTGCCAAAATTTACATGAATTAAAGGTTGCGATTAAATTAAAGAAAACGCAATTGTACAGAGTTTTCTTTTTTTGCCAAGACGGGGGAAAGAAAATTTTTAATTGGAATCGAAAAATTTTTTAATTTTAATTTTATTTTTATTTTATACTTTATATTTAAAAAAAATTATCTGCGTTTATCAGCGAAATCTGTGGACTTGTTTCTTTTGTCTGTAAATTCTGCGGTTAAATAATCTGTGGTTAAATATAGAAATTACCATAATTTCCACCATGGTTTTTCGATTCGGTGAACAGGTTGGGCGATTTCGGCGCGTTTATTTTGTTTATGGGTTGAGGTGTTACTTTGTTTATGCGAAGTGCTGCTTTGTTTATGTGTTTGAGTTCGGGCGGGGTCTTCCATTCCGACAATCAGCACTTTGGAAGTGGGATGAGCAAAAAGTGAATCGGAAAAACCCATCCGCCGCGAAATTCGCATTGTTCCATCGGCAAGCATTTCTTCGGTAGTAATTCCAACTTCTTGCGGAAGCGGATCGCCGAAATCTTCCAATATTTCAAAGTTTTGGATATTGAGACCGCGAACCTTTTCCGGCGAATACAGATAAAGAGCACAAGTTCCTGAAACACTTTCAATCATATAACCGAAAATAGCGATATTAAATTGAGATGCGCATGTTGTGCATTTTTCCTGATCGAGGATCATTGTCATTTCCCGATCCAAAACAGCAGTCCAGGTTCCGTTGTAGAGAACCGCTTTGTGAACAACATTGTAAGGACGTGATCGTCGCGGCCAGTTTGTGTATTCCCAGATTTGCGGCAATCCTTTGGCAATTTCTACGGTGCCGGTTGTCCGGTAACCGAAACAAGCAAATAAAGACGGCAATTGGGATACCATATTCCCAGCAAACAAAATCAAACTGTGATTTGCACTCATGAGATATTCCTCCCGACGGAAAAAACCGCCGAATAAAAAAAGTTAAAACAACAATCAATATAAATAACCCTAAAAAAAACAAAATAATAATCTCCCGTTCAAATAAATACCGTTGTTAAAATTTAAAAAAAACAGAACAACAAAATTCAATAATTCATCAATATAATCTTTGAATTATTCAAATACAACTAACTCGTAACCGCCAAATTTATTTTTTATAAAGAAGAGGCAACCATTCGCCTGAAACATTGCGCCGGTTGATGTTAATTCGATTTTCCGGTCATAAATAGGTTAAATTGTTAATTATTTACTCATGTTACGCAGGAGCAAAAATATTAGTGCAAATAGAATTCTCTATTTTGACCAAATTCCGCATTTTGAGACATTTTCAATAACTTTTATATCAAAATTCCGATTTTGATACATGTTTTGCCGACTTTTTACCTGTAGTGCGTAACATGAGTTATTTATGCAAAAATTTTGCCGAATATTTACAAATCCGTGAAAAAAAAGAAAATATCCCCCCTATTGACACTAACGGGAGTTATG
>JAISNF010000382.1 GCA_031276415.1 Planctomycetaceae bacterium | reverse complement strand
CAATTTAAACAACAACTTCAAACAACCTTTAAAGAAGAAAAAACGATGTGGTCTCCATTAGCAAAACGTTACGGCGCAGCCGGTTTGAAAAAAGGACGCAAACAAGGGCTGAAACTGGGGCTGAAACAAGGAATTGAAAGAGGTAGAGCCGAAGGTGAAGCCAAAGGTAGGGTAGAAGGTAGAGCAGTAGGGAAAGCGGAAGGCGAAGTAGAAGGTCGAATAGAAGCGATTATTTCCATTTTGGATGTAAAATTCGGCGAAGTTTCCGAAACTATTCGTAGTTCCCTTTGTGTTATTACCGACGTAAACCGTCTTCAGGAACTTGTCCGATTTGCCGCGAAATGCGATACGTTTGAGGAATTTTCCAAAAAATTAAAATTGAAATCGAAATCGGCAAAACGGCAACGCACCGTTGAAATAATCTCAAACACATAAAAATTACATTCCTAATTCCTAATTGATGAAAGTACAAGTATCAAATGTTGTTACTGGGCTAGTATATTAACTTTTAACTCTATAACTATTAACTATTACTAAAATGTCACAAACATTAACAAAAGCAGACCAACAAGGTGAAGACCTGATGAATTCAGGGCGTGACGGATCATTTTCTGAAGATACGGAAGATACCTTGAAAGACATGTATCTTTCGTTTCGTCTTGGGGACGAGGACTATTGCCTTGAAATCAGGCATGTTACAGAAATTGTTGGTATTCAAAAAGTGACGGAAGTTCCCGACATGCCGCACTATGTGAAGGGCGTGGTGAATCTTCGCGGTCAGGTAATTCCGGTGATTGACATGCGTCTTCGTTTTAATATGGCGGGACGTGATTATGATGAACGGACTTGTATTGTTGTTATTAACCTTCGCAATGGTCAAATACAGGTTGGTTTGGTGGTTGATACGGTTAATGAAGTTCGTTCCATCGAAGAAATAAACGTTTCTCCGCCTCCCAAAAGCGGTACAGGTCAATGCGCTCAATATATTCGCGGTCTTGGCAAAGTCGGTGATGATGTCAAAATTATTCTTGATGCGAATAAACTCCTCTTTGAAGATGAATTTGCCGCAATAAGTGCGTAAAATCGTAACTGTTCACGCAAATAATTAAAAGAGACAAATAGAGACAAATAATTTAAAAAGTAGGTGATAACCATTAGGTGAGAACGAACCTTTCGGTGAATTATCACCTACCTTTTGAATTTTTAAATTCTGATGAAATATCACGAAAAATTTTTATCAAAAAACTACTCTTGACACAAAATTTGATATTCCATAAACTTTCCGAACTGTGGAAAGAAGACTGGTATTGGCGGTGATGATTACGACTTATAGTAATCTATTGATTCCTTAAATATCGATAATTCTTTGTCATGTTATGGAACAACAGGGTTGTGTGTCGGGTATTGATTTTGGGACAGTGCGGATTGGAATTGCTTTGAGCGATCCTGATCGGATTATCGCCAGTCCTTACGAAACGCTTCTGCGTCAATCGCCCGAACTTGATGCCCAATATTTTCGGCAATTTGTTGAAAAAGAACATGTTGTCCGGTTTGTTCTCGGAATACCGCTTTGCTTAAACGGCGGTCTGAGCGAAAAAGCAAAAGAAGTCCTCCAATTCGGAGATTGGCTCAAAGAAACAACCGGCGTCAAAATTGATTACATGGATGAGCGTTATACCTCAGTTGAAGCGGAACATTTTTTACGTGAAGCCAGACTGACGAACAAAAAACGAAAAATACGGCGTGATAAAATTGCTGCCCAAATTATTTTATCTTCCTATCTTGAATCTGGTTGTCGCGGAATTACGGATTTTTCTGGAATTGATGATTGATTCGTTTAAAAAACAGTAACAAATGCCGATGATAGATAAACAGTGCAGCGAATATTAAATTACGGAAGGATTCATTATTAAGGATTCATATATGGAACGGATTCGGAAATTTGATTTATTGGTTTTATTATTGTTTTTAACATTGGTCGTTTCCGGTTGCCAACAAGCGTTGCTGACGGCGCTTGTTCTCGTCAACGGAACGGATGTAAAACCCAAATATGACATTTTGCTCAAAGGAGAAAAACGTGTAGCGGTAGTTTGCCGTTCAATGGCTTCCAATCCGTATGATGTTCAAAATGCTCCGCGTGAAATTTCACGTCAAACCTCTAAATTGATTGATCTCAATGTTCGGAATAAAAAACTGAAAGTGGTCGAACCTGCCAAAGTCGAAGCATGGCTTGATAATTGTAACAATGATTTCGATAATTTTCTGGAAATCGGGCGTGATAAAACAATTGATGCGGATATTGTTATTGGCATTGAGATTCGTGGTTTCCAGACTCGCGATCCTCATTCGCCTTATTTGGTTCAGGGAAAAAGTCAGGTCAATGTCAAAGCGATTGACTGTTCCAATGGCGAAGTTCTTGCTTCGGAAGACCTGCTGATTATAGATCCGCCTAATTTACCGATATCCGGCGGACCTGGTATGGAGGCGGCATTCCGACCGCGTTTTATTCAGGTTATTGCCGAACAAATCGCCATATTATTTCACCATCACGACCCGCATAAATCTAAACGTATTGACGCCGATAATCTCGACATGCACCGTTTACATTAACAGTTCCCTTATCGGAAGCGAATTTTTCTTGAGGTAACTTCTAATAACCGAATTTTTTATTTAACCACAGTTTTTATTTAACCACAGAGAATACAGACAAAAGAAACAAGTCCGCAGATTTCGCTGATGAGCGCAGATATTTTTTTGAGAATAGGAAACAATAAAATATGCAAAAAGTTTTGTAATCATTCACGGTAATAGGTTTAAATCGTAAAGACACAATGTATTGCG
>JAISNF010000341.1 GCA_031276415.1 Planctomycetaceae bacterium | reverse complement strand
AAATTTAACCCGTTCACGGAGATTTGTTTAACAAGTTATCATAAAGAAAAATTTCATAGAGAGGCAATGTATTGTGTTTCTACGATTCAACCAATTCCATCCATACTCGTGAATAATTAAAAAATTTCAATCTTAACCCCGCAGGGGTGTGATTATGCATAACCGTAGGTGTAGCGAAGCGGAACCTACGGAAACATCTGATAACACCAAACAAAGCCCCGCATGGGGCGAGATTATGGTTGTTACGGTTGATAATCTCGCACTTTGCGGGGTTAAGATTGTAAAAATAAAAATTCCTGATTGATTTCATTCTGTATTAAATCAACCTTGAATTTTGAGAAATACCTGTTGACAAATTGCCCCCGAAACGCTGGCGTTTGAACTCTAAACGCCGTAAATCTGACTCGCAGTGCCGTAAATCGAACTCCAATTATCGGCGATTGAACCTGAAACTTTGCAGATCGTTTATCGGTGATTTCTTTTGCCCCCCTGTTTTTTACAATCTTTACTGATATAATACCACACGTTTGTCTTTTGGAATATCACTCCTTAAAATTGAAATACCAAACATCAAAATCTGACACTTTAAAATCTGACACTTTAAAATCTAACACTTTAAAATCTAACACTTTTGAGTTTTGCATAATTGGTTTGTGATGTTTGAATATTGTTTTGGTGATTGATCAGGAATATCTGTTTTTATTGCCGTTGTCGTTGTACTCCTCATTTTGTCCCGCAAATTTAATCTAGCACTTTCCAGAAAGGAATAATCAATGTGTTTGGAATTTGACCTGAGTTCATACGGAATCCATGTACCGAGCGTTCTTCGTAACGCTTCCCCCGCTATACTTTGCGAAAAAGCCCTTTCAAACGAAGGAGCCGCTTTCGCCTCAACCGGAGCATTGATCAATAGTTCGGGGCAAAAAACCGGACGAAGCCCAAAAGATAAACGTATTGTCAAAAATCAACCCAGCGAAACCGACATCTGGTGGGGTGAAATCAATATCCCAATGCCGCCCGATGATTTCGAAGAAACCAAAAACCGCGCCGTCGATTATCTCAATACACGGGATTTAATCTACGTTGTTGACGGTTACGCCGGTTGGGAACCCAAATATCGGCTCAAAATCCGCGTCATTTGTTGTCGGGCTTATCACGCCTTGTTTATGGCAAATATGTTGATCCGCCCCACCCAAGAGGAACTCGCTCATTTCGGAACACCGGATTTCGTGATCTACAACGCCGGTCAATTTCCCGCTAACCCCAAACAAAAATCGGTCGGCAGTAAAACCTGTGTGGCGTTGTCGTTTGAGCAAGGCGAATTTGTCATTCTCGGAACACAATACGCCGGTGAAATGAAAAAAGGCGTGTTCACAATCATGAATTATCTGATGCCCAAAAAAGGCATCGTCTCAATGCATTGTTCCGCTAATGAAGGTAAAGACGGCGATGTGTCCCTCTTTTTTGGTCTTTCGGGAACCGGAAAAACAACTCTTTCAACCGAACCACACCGCCGCTTAATCGGAGATGACGAACATTTTTGGACAAACGAAGGAATCGTCAATATTGAAGGCGGTTGTTACGCCAAATGTATCAATCTTGCGCCGGAAAGTGAGCCGGAAATTTTTAACGCTATTCGATTTGGAACTGTTTTGGAAAATGTCGTTTACGATCAACAAACACGGATTGTTGATTTTACCGACGATTCTATTACGGAAAATACGCGTGCTTCGTATCCGATTGAATTTATCGACAATATCAAAATGCCGTGTGTGGGCGGACATCCGAAAAATATTGTCTTTTTATCTTGTGATGCGTTTGGGGTGTTGCCGCCGGTGAGCGAACTGACGCCCGAACAGGCAATGTATCATTTTATCAGCGGTTACACGGCAAAAGTTGCGGGAACAGAAATGGGAATTACGGAGCCGGAAGCGACATTTTCGGCGTGTTTTGGTGCAGCGTTTCTTGTTTGGCATCCGGCAAAATATGCGGAATTGCTCGCTGTTAATATGAAAAAATACGGCTCAAAAGCGTGGCTGGTCAATACCGGTTGGAGCGGCGGAAAATATGGTGTCGGCAAACGGCTTTCGATTAAACATACCAGAGCAATTATTGACGGCATTCACAGCGGTGAACTTGCCCGCCAAAAAAAGGAAACCGACCCGATATTTGGTTTTGCAATACCCACATCGTGTACCAATGTGCCAAGTGAGATTTTGAATCCGCGAAATATTTGGAAAAACAAAGCCGAATATGATCAGTTAGCCATGTATCTTGCCGGATTGTTCAGGAAAAATTTCAAGAAATACGAAACGGATTCTTCGCCCAATATCCTCAACGCCGGACCACTAAAATTCACCGAATAAATTATTGTCCGCAGATAATTTAGTTTGTCCGCAGATGACGCAGATTATCGCAAATAGATATTTGTCCGTAGATTATTTTTTAAATAAAAAACATACAATTTTTTTTACTTTAACTTTGTTTGTTGTTTTATATTTTAAAAATCATCAGCGACAATCTGCGTAATCTGCGGACAAATTTAAAAATCATCAGCGATAATCTGCGTAATCTGCGGACTAACTATAAATTTACCATGATCACAACGATAAAAGACTTGCGCCGTTGGTCACGGCAGCAGCATGATTCGCAAAAACAAATCGCTTTAGTACCGACAATGGGCGCATTGCATGACGGACATTTGAGTCTTGTCAAAACCGCAAATCAATACAGTGATACGGTGTTGGTTTCTATTTTCGTCAACCCGATACAATTTGGAGTAAACGAAGATTTTCACCAATATCCAAGATCATTGGAAAACGATTTACGGCTTTTGCAAACGGTTGGTTCGCCGGAAGTTTTTGCGCCTGATGTTGCGGAGATGTATTCGGCGGGATTTGATGTTTCGGTTCATGTCGGCGGCGTGTCGCAACCGTTTGAAGGTAAAATTCGTCCCACTCATTTTGACGGTGTTGCAACAGTTGTACTGAAACTTTTTCTCGCTTCCGGTGCTGATATTGCATTTTTTGGACAAAAAGATTTTCAACAGGTTTGTGTTGTTCGGAAAATGGTTACGGATTTGAATGTTCCGGTTGAGATTGTTGTTTGTCCGATTATTCGCGAGCCGGACGGATTGGCAATGAGCAGCCGTAACAGATACCTTTCAAAAACGCAACGCTCTCAGGCAATTGTGTTATCGCAAAGTCTGATGCTTGCGGAGAAAATGATTACTTGCGACAATATTCGGGATGCGGAAACGGTTCGGGAGAAAATTCGTTCCAAAATAGAAACGGCTCCCGATATGAAAATTGATTATATTGCTATTGCCGATCCTAAAACGCTTCACGAATTAACAACCATCAATTCCGATGCAATTATTCTCCTCGCCGCCAAAATCGGTACAACACGGCTAATTGATAATCTTCTGATAACAACAACCATGTCATAAAACCAAAATATATTTTTAACGTTTTTATTAACCACAAAGAACACAGAGAACACCGAGATAGAAAATTATTCTGATCAACTATAATTGATTGTGATATTTTTTGTAAATGATATTAAAAGTTAAAGTAAAAAACATATTCAAAAAAATCTCTTAAAAAATTCCTCTCTGTGAACTTTGTAAACTCTGTGTTCTCTGTGGTTAAATAATAAGTTAAATAATAAAATAGACAGTTATGTTATCGTTGGTTTTCGTTCTTAAAGGTTTTGAGTATTGAATAAATTCATTACTCTATTTCAAAAGGAAAATATGATGAACGATTATTATCATAAAAAATTATTTTTTGTTATTGTTTTATTTTTGAATATGATTGGTTTGATTTGTGTTGCGCAGACTTCGCTTCCGCAACTTGTTCCGCAATCGGTTCCGGCGTCCTCGTCTTCCTCGCCGCCATCGTCAACATCGTCAACATTATCCTCATCGTCGCCGTCAACACCCAAACCTGCTGTTGTTGTTATTCCGTCGGCAACAGACGGAACAACACCCGCAACCGAATCCGTACCGACAATTCCAATTCAAGTTCTGACTGCGCCGCCTGTGTTGACGGAAGAACAAAAAATCGCATTGGAAGAACAGAAAAATATTGTTTCGCGGTTGCCGGGTCCAAATGATCTCATTGATTATTTTCGTTCAAAATATGCGTGGCAACAATATGAATCCGCTTATGCCTGTATTGATTTTGACACAAAAGAAGTTGTTTCGGAAAAAAACAAACATCATCTAGCGTTTACGCTCAATTTCATTTTGAACCGTCTTGATCCTAAGGGCGTTTACGATTTTCCAACAGATGAAACGGTCATGGTGCAAGCGTTTCATTCTCCAAAGGGAATGATTGATTTGGAATTTGTGCGCGGCGAACACAACAATTGGAAATTTTCGCAAGAAACAATTCGGAAACTTGATCAGTATTACACATTGCTTCGGAACGAGCCGCCTATTCGTATCAATTGGCTTATCAATCTTTTGCCGTCATGGATTTTTGCACCGTTTTTTGGTATTCCATTATTCCGAATCATTATTCTTATTACGGCGTTTTTTCTTGGTTTTGTCTTAAAATATTTAGTTGAATGGTTTCTTTACCAATTATCGCGTTGGCTGCTTAATTTAATACTTTCCGATTGGGATCAAAACAAACTCACCCGTAAAACATGGATGCCGGTGGGTTTATTAGTTCTTTTTAGTTTTTGGTCAACGGGTTTATTTTTATTCACACCAACAGCGGAGAGTTTTGATTTTTTTCGGACGCTTTACGTTTTTTTTGTGGTTACGATTTGTGTTTGGATGAGTTTTCGGCTTGTTGATCTTTTTTCTCTTTGGTTACGTCAAAAGATGCGGCATCGTGATCCGAATATTGATATTATTTTTTTTCCGCTTTTTACTCGTACTGTTAAGATTCTGCTTGTTTGTTTAGGTTTGATGATACTTGCCGAGACGTTTCATTGGTCGCTTGTTGGTCTTATCAGTGGTTTGGGTATTGGCGGAATTGCGGTTGCTTTTGCGGCGAAGGAAACGATTGCGAATCTGTTTGGTTCTGTAACGGTTTTAGCGGATCGTCCGTTTGTGATTGGTGATTGGATTAAAACCGGTGATATTGAAGGAACTGTTGAATCTGTTGGAATGCGGAGTACGCGGATTCGGACATTTTACAATTCATTAGTTACGGTTCCGAACAATAATTTGACAACAGCGGTTATTGACAATATGGGGGCGAGATATTATCGGCGTTACCGTACATTTTTATCGGTTCCGTTGGACACGGAACCGGAGCGGATTGAAGCCTTTTGCGAAGGAATCCGCGAACTCATCCGGCGTCATCCTTATACGCGAAAGGATTTGTATTATGTTTTTCTGCACGAGATTCAACCTTCGTCGCTTGATATTTTGTTGAATGTATTTTTTGTTTGTCCTGATTCGGCGATTGAGTTCCGTGAACGCGGGCGGCTTATTGAGGACATTCTTCGTTTGGCGAAGGAATTGGGTGTTCGGTTTGCGTTACCGTCACAAACTATTTTTAATAAAGAAACATTATTAGAAGAAACCGTTCCGATTGGCGATGATCCAATCACATTAGGGCGTAGTGCTGCTATTAAAATTTATCCGCTTGAAGAATAATTGGATTCAATTTGAAGGTAACTTCTAATAACTGCCTTTTTATTTAAGCACAGATTATTTAACCACAGAGTTCACAGAGAAGAAAAATTTGTATTTATTCAGTAGTGTCTCGGTTTAGTTGAAATTCCGTAAAATATTTCCTAAGTCCCGCAGGGACGGGATTATGCATAACCGTAGGTGTAGCGAAGCGGAACCTACGGAAACCTGATAACACCAAACAAAGCCCCGCATG
>JAISNF010000272.1 GCA_031276415.1 Planctomycetaceae bacterium | reverse complement strand
AAATAAACGAAAATAACGACGAATCGTATCCGCATCAAGTAAAAATATCTTAGAAAGATCAGAAGGGCTAAAACCTTCCGTAAGCGCAAGAACCACACGAACACGATCTTTAGAACGGGAGTCCCTCAACTCGTGATACGTATTGCGAAGATTCTCAATCTGTTCGGAGGATAAATGGTAAGACATAAAAAACAAATACTGAATAAAAACAACAAGAATAAATATAAAATATAACAAAATTCCTGTCAAGACGAATTTTAAAGTAAGAGGAGTATATTCACTAAAAAATTATCAGCGATAATCTGCGGTTATCTGGGGACTTGTTTTGTTCAAAAAATTAGGCGGAAATGAGGTTTTTATAAAGACGTACCGGTTTAATTATGACGGCTACTGAATAATTACAAAAAAGTTGGGCGGCATTTCGGCAAAATATCATGCCTCTAAATCGCCGCCCTTTGAATTTTTGTGTCAATAGTTTCAATATTTTAGACATCAAATTAAACATCAAGTTAAACATCGGGTTAGACATCAAGATTTTTAACTTCAAGCGCATGTTTTTCGATAAATTCACGGCGCGGTTCGACTTTATCACCCATTAGAATACGGAATAATTCATCGGCAGCAGCGGCGTCTTCCATCGTTACTTGAATTAGTGTACGGTTTGAAGGATTCAATGTGGTGTCGCGAAGTTCTTCGGCGTTCATTTCGCCAAGCCCTTTGAATCGCGTTACTTGCATTCCTTTTTGACCGCCGCTACGAACTTCAGTCAACAGTTCACGTAAATCTTCCAACCCTTGCGAAGTTTCGCCGCGCCGAAGATAATATCGTGACGTATCCGATCCGGTTCGCTCTTGCGGTAAAAGTGCGTCAATCTCAAATCCCTGCTCGCGAAGTTCAAGCAGATATTTATTTATCGTGCGCACTTCATGCAATTCGACAATTCGGAGTTTCGGCTGATATTCTGTTACATCAGTTGCGTTCACGTTTGAATCTTCTCCCAAACCGCCGTCACCAACCGAAATTTCATGACCCGATTCTTGTTCAATTTGATTCTGAAATTCTTTGAGTTTATCGCGATCCGTGAACCATTCTTCACGCTTGTCATAAAAAACATGGTAAATAGGAAGCCGCGCTGTAACAGGATCCTGCCGTATTGCGTGTTCGCGGAGACTGATTCCGCGCCGCTCCAAAGCAAGAATCGACTCTTCTAATCCCGCCAATGTTTTACAAAGTTTTTCCATCAATTCTCCCTCAAACGTCCGTCCGTCACCCGGATCAAAAACGGAATTTTTCAAACCGTATTCAAGCAAGATTCGCCGCATTTCCTCGTCCGTTGAAATGTATTGATCCGCATGTCCTTTACGCCGAATCCGATACAACGGCGGACACGCAATAAAAACATGTCCCGCCTTAACCAGTTCATACATCTGCCGATAAAAGAACGTTAATAATAATGTGCGAATATGAGAACCGTCCACATCCGCATCAGTCATAATAACCACTTTTCCGTAACGCCGTTTCGATAAATCAATTTCCTCGCCAACTCCGCTGCCAAGCGCAGTAATCATACTACGAATTTCTTCATTCGCTAAAACCTTATTATCTGTGGCTTTATAAACGTTCAATATTTTACCCCGAAGCGGCAAAATCGCCTGATATTCGCGAACACGTCCGCCTTCGGCACTGCCGCCGGCAGAATTACCTTCGACAAGATACAATTCACATTTATCAACTTCCTTGCTGGAACAATCCCGAAGTTTGCCCGGCAAACCGCCATACGAAAGCACGCCTTTGCGTTCCCGAACAAGCGCACGGGCTTTTCGTGCACTTTCACGCGCTTCCGCAGCAACAATTCCTTTTTTAACAATAATCTGCGCAGTTTTAGGATTCTCTTCAAGAAACTTTGCCAATTGTTCACCGATAATAGAATTGACAATACCTTCGACTTCGCTGTTACCGAGTTTTGTTTTGGTCTGACCTTCAAAACGGGGATTGGGAACGCGTACAGAAATTACGGTTGTTAAACCTTCGCGAAAATCTTCGCCGGACGGAAGAATCGTTTTCTCCTTAAACAACGAAGAATTTTTACCGTAAGCATTTAATGTACGCGTCAATGCTGTACGAAAACCGGAAAGATGAGTACCGCCCTCAATCGTGTAAATATTGTTGACGTAAGACCTCAAATTTTCGGTGTATTCAACTGTATATTGTAACGCAACATCAACCACAACGCCTTCAGAATCACCGATAATATGAATAATTTCAGGGTGTGCCGGTTCGGTGGATCGATTCATATTTTGAACGAAATCAACCAATCCGTTTTGAGATTGAAATATTTCTTCGGTGTTGTTTCTTGCGTCACGGAAAATAATTTTGACGCCTTTATTAAGAAACGCCAAATCTTGCAAACGCCGAAACAAAATATTGTGATCGAATTTTCGTTCTGGAAATATTTCTTCATCCGGCATGAAAGTTGTTTTTGTGCCGTGTTTTTCCGACTTTCCGACTTTTTCAACCGGACTATTTGGAATACCGCGAGTATATTCCTGATGATACACGGCTCCGTTGCGTGCCACATCAACTTCACACCATTCCGAAAGGAAATTAACAACGGTAACACCAACTCCGTGTAAACCGCCGGAAGTCTGATACGCCCCTTTGGAGAATTTACCGCCGAACTTGAGAACCGTCATCACGCCTTCAAGTGTTGATTTTTTCAGATCGGGATGCTCTTCAACCGGAATTCCGCGACCATCATCTTCAACTGTTACGGAACCGTCGTTGTTAATTTGTACAAGAATTGTCGATGCAAAACCAGCCATTGCTTCGTCAATGGAGTTATCGACAACTTCGCTGACCAGATGATGCAATCCGCGACTGGTTGTATCGCCAATGTACATTGCCGGTCGTTTTCGCACGTGTTCCTGATCGCTCAAATGTTCAAGGTCTTTTGCCGAATAATCTTCGTTGGCTCCGGGCAATGCCCCTTGTGCAACAGTAAATTCATTAACAGATTCGTTTGCGTTGTTTGTGTTATTTGTCATAAATTTTAGTTATGGTAAAGTTAAAAAATGTTCAAAAATTAAAATTCAATAATCTGAAATTATCAACATTGTAATATCAATATTGAAACAATTCAAAAAAATGTTTATTCATAAATCAAAACCGGCGAGGAAATTGATACGGAATAAGGACCGCAGGCGATACGGGTTCCGTCAATGATGATGGAGTCGAAACGAATTGGATACGTTATTTTGCCGTCATTCAGACCGCCCCAATGGGAAGCGTTTGAACCGTCAAGTGCAAATTCAAAATAATACGAACTCGTATCGTTTAACCGACCGCCATGAACCTGAAACGTTTGCCCTTTACTGTCAATGTAACGGATATTCACGCTGTTGCCTGAACCATCGCCGTGAACCAGAAATCCTAACGCTTTCGGTTTGCCTTCAATCTTTCCCTTTTCACCTTTCGGCACCAACCGGACAAACTTCCAACCTTCATCGAATTTGTACGTAATTTTGACCATTCCGTCAACCGCTTCGATTTTTTG